>JAIEQT010000210.1 GCA_019747455.1 Chitinophagaceae bacterium
ACCCTTAATAGGGGTTGACCCCACTGGTAAATATGTGGTTTTCCGCTAGCTTTTGGTATAAACACTTTTAGATCAAGATTCATTTCGGTAAATATATTGTACTGTTTCCGGTGTTTGTTGTTGTAATATGATAGTCTTATTGGCTGTTAGTTTCGCAGCGATCTCTACATTATAATGCCGAATGGTTAACAGAGAAAGATTTTTCTCAATCTGAACATCAAAGAAAATACTGGCGCTTGCTGCAAGCTGATCTATTTTTTCTGCTCTATTGTCAAAACAAAGTTGTACACTAATAGCACCTGTTTGAATAAGATTGGGTTTCATTTTTAAACGGGCGAACAGATTGTATAATTCACTCATGGGTTCATCACCAACAAATGAAAAATTGCTAGTAGTAAGATGCATCAATACCTGATCTTGTTTGATCACGATAACGGGCGGTAATTTTTTTATTTTTTGTTCATGAATAATAGTGCCTGGTAAGGCAGGATCTAAAAAACATTTTACCAATAAAGGAATCTGCTTGTTTTGAAGAGGTTTGATGGTTTTTGGATGAATCACCTGTGCTCCATAATAGGCCATTTCAATCACTTCGGTAAAGTTTAATTCGGGTATTAATTGGGCATCCGGAAATGCTTTAGGGTCGGCATTCATTACACCTGCCACATCTTTCCAGATGGTTACATGATCAGCATCTAAAATATTTGCAAAAACAGCTGCCGTGTAATCGCTACCCTCTCTGCCTAATGTTGTGCTTTCATTATCATCGGTTGCGCCAATAAAACCCTGTGTAACAACAATAGGAGTGGCAGCAGCCTGTATACGTTCCTTGATTTTTACTGAGCTAAATTCCCAATTAATGCCCGCATCTCGGAAATTATTATCTGTTCTTAATATATCTCTTACATCTATCCACTCATTATCAATACCTTCTTCCCGTAAATAAAAACTGATAATACTGGTACTTAATAACTCTCCGCAGCAAACAATTTGGTCATAATAATAATCATAATTTCTAACCGGTTTATCATGTAACAACCACTCCACCTCCGTAAAAAAATTGAGCAAAGCTTCATAACAGGCATTATATTCCTTAACTAAAATATATTTTGCGGTGGTAAGGTGTTGTTGTTTTACCTGCTCAAAAAGACCTAACGCCTCTTCTTTTTTACCGGCAAAAAAAGCCTCAGCTACTTTTTCTAAAGCGTTGGTTGTTTTGCCCATGGCGGAAATGATAACCGTAAGCTTTTCACCCTCATAAAAACGAATAATGGGAACCAGGTTTTTTATTCTCTCTACACTATTTACACTGGCACCTCCAAATTTGAATAGTTTCATATAAACAAATATACATCGCGGCAAACGACTATCTTTATATAAACTTTGATTGCCCATGAATGTGAATAGAACGGTACTTACATTAGATGAGTTTACCCTTCAGCAATTGCGCCAGTTCCCAAGTGCAACGGGAGAACTAAGCCGTTTACTAAGAGACTTAGCACTCGCTGCCAAACGTGTAAATGTGGAAGTAAATAAAGCCGGATTAGTAGATATTTTAGGTGACGCCGGTAGTATCAATGTACAAGGAGAAGATGTGAAGAAGCTCGATATATATGCTAATAACCAGTTTATGGGGGTGTTAAAGCATGGTATTAGTTGTGCGGGTATTGGTAGTGAGGAAATGGATGATTTCGTTGTGTTTAATGATGAAGTAAGTAATAACAGTAAGTATATCGTTTTATTCGATCCACTCGACGGAAGTGGCAATATAGATGTGAATGTTTCCATAGGCACCATCTTCAGTGTTTACAGACGCGTAAGTGAGTTAGGAAAACCTTGTACACAGGAAGATTTCTTACAGCCCGGTAAAAAGCAAGTAGCAGCAGGTTATGTGGTGTATGGATCCAGCACTATGTTTGTGTATGCCACCCGCAGAGGTGTAAACGGATTCACACTTGATCCATCGATTGGAGAATTTTCTTTAAGTCACCCTGATATAAAATGTCCACCCACCGGTAAATTTTATTCTGTGAACCATGGTAATTTCTTTCAATACAATGAGGGGGTCAGAAAATATATTGATGGATGTCAGCGCAAAACCAAAGAAAATGGGGGCCCTTATACCCAGCGTTATATAGGTAGTATGGTTGCCGATGTACATCGAAACCTTATTAAAGGGGGTATCTTTATGTATCCCGGTACTATCGATAAACCAAATGGTAAACTTAGACTCCTCTATGAAGCCAATCCTTTTGCATTTATTGTAGAGGTTGCCGGCGGGGCTGCTACCGATGGCACACAACGGATCTTAGATATTGTTCCCACTAAACTTCATCAACGAACACCTTTATTTATTGGGAGTAAAGAAATGATGGAGGAGTTAGCCAATGTTACAAAAACCGTTTAATTATAATTATGATGAAGAGAGGTGTTTTTTTATTTTTTTTATGTTTCACCGGCATCGTTATGATGGCACAACAACCTTTGAATAGGAACGGTGCCATGACTTATTTAGTAGGTCCAAAGCCGCATAATATTATTT
>JAIEQT010000252.1 GCA_019747455.1 Chitinophagaceae bacterium
CCTGCTTTCTTATCAACAATATATTGTAAAATATCTTTCTTACTAACTCTGCCATCATTACCTGTACCAGGTATTCTCTCCAACTCACTTAAAGAAATCCCTTCACTATTGGCAATATTTAAAACCAATGGAGAATAGAAACGATTAGCCGCAGGTTTCGACAATAACTCAACCGGGTTAGGATGCGGGGTGTAAGGCACTTCGGATACGGGTTCCGGGATACGCGGTGCGGGTTCTGGTACAACAACTGCTGGGGGTGGCGCCACTACAGATGGTGTTGGTGTTGGCACTTGAACCGGAGCTGCAGTAGGTAAGTCTACAGGCTTAGGCGCGCTAGCCATTGTAGCAACCGTATTAATACGTGCGATTACAGTACCGATAGGTACTACGTCATTCACATTGAATAAAATTTCAGTAATCGTGCCTTCGGCTGTTGAGGGAACTTCGCTATCTACCTTATCGGTAGCAATATCAAGTACTGTTTCATCCAGTTTTACAGAATCGCCTACCTGCTTATGCCACTTGAGGATGGTAGCTTCCATAATACTTTCACCCAATTTGGGCATAATCAATTCAGCAATTGCCATACTGTCGTACTGTTTTAAGTTGGACAAATCGTTAACTTCCCAACCCTTCCATTGTTTAATTAACCTCTTTTTTTATATACAAAGTACTACTAATCAACAAATATAGGGTTATCCACATAAAATTTATTCAACTCTTTTCCACAATCATGCGTCTAAGTAAGTTCAGCGCATTTGTAGCAGTTAATTCTATGTTACGTCGTCTATCAAATCTAAAATTAAAAGATTGCGCAATAACTCTTTCTGCATTCGCAACAGCTACCCAAACCAATCCAACCGGCTTCTCGTTGGTGGCGCCCCCCGGGCCCATAATGCCACTAACCGCAATCGCATAATCCGTATTCAAACTAACCCTCGCCGCTTTAGCCATTTGTATTACTGTGGGTTCACTCACCACGCCTACTGTTTCCATAATTTCTTTCGGAACACCCAATAAACTTCCCTTTATCTCATTGGCATAACTAACAATAGAACCCTTGAAAAAAACAGAGGATCCCGGATGAATACTTAACAAATGGGCAATATAACCACCTGTACAACTTTCGGCCGTGGCAACGGTTTGTTTATTTGCCACTAATAGTTTCCCAACGGCCACTTCCATCGGCTGATCTTCATCAATTACTAAATAGTCTTGTACCTTGATCTTCAACGTGTTAAAAAGAGTATCTAATAATTTTTCTAAGGCTGATTTATCTTCCATCCAACCAGTCAATCGCAATCTAACCATACCATAATTGGGTAGATAAGCAAGCTTTATCTGTTCGGGTAGTGATTCTTCAAAATCCTTTATTAATTCTGCTAAAAACGATTCTCCAATACCGGCAGTTAGCAAAGTTCTGTGGGCAATGGCGCCGGTTTGAAAATGATTTTGTATATAAGGTATTACATGATTGTGGGTGATCCATTTCATCTCATGTGGTACTCCGGGCATGGCAATAAAAATGGTATTGTCTTTTTTAAATAACATGCCAGGAGCGGTTCCTCTTTCATTTTTTAAAACGGTACAAACATCCGGCACTTCGGCCTGTTTGGCATTTCGCTCTATCATTGGCCGCTTGAGGATATGCTCAAAAATATAGGTGATATGATCGAGCGTGGGTTGATCAACTACCATATTGCCATTAAAATATTGGCATAATAAAGGCTTGGTAATATCATCTGCAGTAGGACCGAGTCCGCCCGTAATTAAAACTATCGAAGCCTGTTTACTTTCTTCATCTAGTGCCTGCCAAATATCATCCCAAATATCACCAACCGCCACTCTGTGTTTCACAATAATCCCAATTTTATTTAGTTCTTGTGCAAGCCAGGCGCTATTGGTATCAATTACTTGTCCGATTAAAAGTTCATCTCCAATGGTGATAATCGAGGCGTATGTTTTTTGTGTTGGCATGAGGAAGGTATAAGGTTAAAGCTGATAGGTATAAGGTATTAGGTTTATATACCTCACACCTCGAAAAAATGCTCCAAAGTTTTACGTAAGTTTTCGGGCATGTAGGTTCGCTTATTGGTAGCTATATCAATAAAAAATAATTCCACTTTACCGCGGGTAATAATTTTCTTCTTCTCATTATATACTTCATGATAAAAAATGATCTCGTGTTTTATGGGTAATTCTTTAATAACAGTTTTTATGGTAAGTAGTTCGTCGTAATGAGCGGGACGTAAATATTCAATTTCCAGTTTTACAACCGGCATCCGAACACCCATCTCTTCCATTTTTTTATAAGAAAATCCTAAATCTCGAATACACTCAACCCTGCCCACTTCAAAATATTGTGCATAATTCCCGTAGTAAACAATATCCATTTGATCTGTTTCTGCATATCTAACCCTAACAGTAGTACTATGTTCGTACATGCGATATTCAATTTGTTGACAAACTTACGATCTTATCTTGTTTTTCCACATATGCAGGGTTCTATAGGGCTTACAAAACAGCCTCACTATCTTTAACAGGTTCTTGTG
>JAIEQT010000589.1 GCA_019747455.1 Chitinophagaceae bacterium
TGTAGGGTTACTTATTGGGGGAATTTTATGGGGAACTATCGGCGATAAAAAAGGAAGGTTAAGTGTATTGTTCGGATCAATTGCGCTGTATTCAATAGCGAATTTTGTAACCGGTTATGTACAAACTGTAGATCAATATGCATGGGCTCGTTTTGTGGCAGGTGTTGGACTAGCAGGAGAGTTGGGAGCGGGAATCACTTTAGTGAGTGAATTATTACCAAAAAATAAAAGGGGCATTGGAACTTCTTTGGTAGCGGGTATCGGATTGTTCGGGGCCGTGTTCGCTTACTTTGTATATAAGGCAACAGATGATTGGCGTATATGTTATAAGATTGGCGGCGGACTGGGATTATTTTTATTATTACTAAGAATTTCTGTGGCAGAAAGCGGAATGTATCAAACAGCCAAAGAACATAAACATATTCAGAAAGGTAATTTCTTCATGTTCTTTAATAATGGAAAGCGATTTAAAAAATATATACTCGCCATTTTAATAGGCTTACCTACTTGGTATGTAATTGGTATTTTGGTTAATCTGAGCAATCGTTTTGCCGGAGAAATTTATAGCGTAAATACCATTGAAAGCGGCCGAGCTATTATGTATGCCTATACAGGTATTGCCTTTGGAGATATTCTTATTGGCTTAGTAAGTCAATACTTTAAAAGTCGGAAAAAAGCATTACTTATTTTTTATAGCTTAACTGTTGTAGGGTTGTTATTATTCTTTAGTAAGATGAATAACAACGATACAACCATGTATTGGATCTGCGGGATGCTTGGATTTAGTACAGGCTTTTGGGCCATATTCGTAACCATGGGGGCCGAACAGTTTGGTACTAATTTACGCGCTACCGCAGCAACCACTATTCCCAATATGGTTCGTGGAGCTTTGCCTTTAATCAACTTGCTGTTTCTTAATCTATTTCAAAAGAATTGGGGGTGGAGCTTATATCAAAGCGGTGTTGTAACAGGTGTTGTAGTGATCTGTATTACCCTGATCGCTTTTTATTTTACGGAGGAGACTTTTCATAAGGACCTTAATTACTTGGAACAATAGCTGGACCCTCGGACTTTTCGACTTCTGGTCTTAAATTGTGGTATGAAATTTTTAGTAATAAGATTCTCTTCTATTGGCGATATTGTACTGGCTACACCGGCTATCCGCTGTTTAAAACAACAAGTACCGAATGCAGAAGTGCATTTCCTTACTAAAAAATCTTTTAAAGCCGTTACAGAAGCAAACCCCTATATCGATAAGTTTTATTACTACGACGACAATTTGAATGAACTGATAAACTATCTTAAGGAAGAAGGGTATCATTATATTATCGATCTGCATAAAAACTTTAGGACAACTGTTATTAAATGGAAGCTTGATATACCTGCACTAACTTATAAAAAGCAAAGCTGGCAAAAATTTTTACTTACTAAATTCGGTATTAACCGAATGAGTGGCAGGCATATCAGTGATAGATGTGTAGATACTTTGGCGCCATTAGGTGTAGTGAATGATGAACGTGGACTTGATTATTTCATTCCTTCTTTATCTAAAATACAAGATAGCGACCTGCCCATGTCGCACCGCGCTGGGTATATAGCTGTTGTTATTGGAGCCTCTTATTATACCAAAAAATTACCTATTACTAAACTGCAAGAATTATGTGCTGCTATCCAATTTCCTATTATTCTAGTAGGAGGTAAAGAGGATATTACTGAAGGAGAAGCTATTGCCGTTATTGACCCCATTCGCATATATAATGCCTGTGGAAAGTTTTCATTGAATGAATCTGCTGATATTATTCGGTTAGCCAAAATGGTAATATCCCACGATACAGGGTTACTGTATATTGCTTGTGCATTCGGTAAAAAAACAATTGCCATCTGGGGTGGTACATCTCCTAAGTTAGATGTAGCGCCCTACTATGGTAAGCAACAATTAGCTTTATTGGGAGATAATCCCTATCAAAATTTCATTGTTCCTAATTTACCATGCCAACCTTGTTCAAATTACGGCACAAAAAAATGCCCTAAAGGGCATTTTAAATGTATGTTAGAACAAGATATTATGGCAATTGCTGCAGCGGTGAATTAAAAATTTTTCTTTCGTACTTTTTCTGCGGCTTCCAAATATTCTGATAGTGCTGCGGAACCATACCAATTATATAACTCTGCTTCTAGTAGTTGTGCGTTAACAGCCGGATCAGTTTGTAATAATTTTTTTGCCTCTTCCATATCTTTCACATTTAGAATAAATATTCCTCTATATGCTTTGTCGTTTTTACCCATAGGCCCTGCCACTACTAACTTTCCGGCCTTTACCATGGTATTCATATTACGCATATGCCCTGCAAAACAGCTATCTACAAATGTTTTATTGGAAGTGGATGCGGGGCCTGTTTTGAGGATTACCCAAATATAATTTTTCATGCCATAATCATCGGCGCCTACTTTTCTTGCTAATGTTGCATCATAATTAGGATTAGAAACAGAGGGATCATTTTTCGCAATGGAATCAAGTTGCTTTCTCATGGTATAGCGAAAACTTTTTTGTTTTTTGTT
>JAIEQT010000148.1 GCA_019747455.1 Chitinophagaceae bacterium
GTGAAGGATCTCGAAGAGGAGAATGCCCGCTTGAAACGGATGTATGCAAATTTGGCTTTTTTACGGAGCAAAAAAAAGGCGACATTATTAGCAGAATGAGTAATGATGCAAACGAAGTAGAGTGGAGCGTGATGAGCACACTGGAAGGCTTAATTCGGGATCCGCTGAATATCCTTATCATCCTCGGTGTATTGGTATATATTAGTCCGCTTTTATCCTTGTTCTTACTTGTATTGTTACCCTTAACCGGTTTTTTAATTGGCAGAATTAGCCGATCATTAAAAAAACAGTCTACCGCTTCTGCTGAAGAGCTGGGTGGTCTTATGTCGATACTAGATGAAACATTGGGAGGCTTGCGGGTGATCAAAGCCTTTAATGCAGAAAAGATTTTACGTACTAAATTCTTTGCCACGAATAATCGCTTAAACCATATTCGGAATCGAATGAATTTTAGACGCGATTTAGCATCGCCCATGTCTGAATTTATGGGGGTAATAGTACTTAGTTGTATTCTTTGGTTTGGAGGAAGATTGGTATTGGGCCATGAAGCCGGATTAAAAGGAGATAGTTTTATTAGTTATATTTTGATTTTTACACAAATTATCAATCCTGCGAAAGCCTTATCTACAGCGTATTACAACGCGCAGCGAGGTAGTGCCGCCATTATGCGTATAGAGGAGATTTTAAAAGCCCCTCTTACTGTTACCGATTTACCCCAGGCAACCAAACTCAAAGAATTCAAAGAACGAATTGAATTTAAAAATGTGTCTTTCGGGTATAATGATATCACTGTTCTAAAAAACATCAACCTTACCATCGAAAAAGGGAAAACAATTGCTTTAGTAGGATCTTCGGGGGCAGGAAAAAGTTCATTAGCCGATTTAATCCCGCGCTTTCATGATGTAACCGCAGGAGAAATTTTGATTGATGGTGTTAACATCAAAAACTACACGCTGGAAAGTATTCGGGGTGTTATGGGTATTGTTACACAAGAGCCTATTTTATTTAATGATACCTTTGCCAATAATATTGCTTTAGGAACAGAGGAAATAGATAATAAAGCCATCGAACAAGCGGCTGCTGTTGCTAATGCTTTGCAGTTTATTCAAAAGAAAGAAGAAGGATTCAACACCAATATCGGAGATAGAGGCTCCAAATTAAGTGGCGGTGAGCGCCAGCGTGTTACCATCGCAAGAGCTGTGTTAAAAAATCCACCGATACTCATTTTAGATGAAGCCACTTCTTCCTTAGATACCGAAAGTGAAAAGCTCGTACAGGATGCTATTAATAATATGATGCAAAACCGAACGTCTATTGTAAATGCACACCGGCTCTCCACCATTCGTCATGCCGATGAAATTATCGTATTACAGAAAGGAGAAATAGCCGAAAGAGGTACACACGATGCACTCATTACCAAAGAAAATGGCATCTATCGTAAACTGGTGGAAATGCAGGAGGTTAGGTAGGCCTCGGCTTCGACTCCACTTAGCCTATGCAATTGTTATAATAAACCTATACTGACGTTAACAAAAAGACCTGTCGAGTTTTAGCAATCCGACAGGTCTATCTTTAGTTACTTAGTTTACTTATTACACTTATTTCCTTACACCTATTCTGCTGGCTTTACTAGCCCTAATTTAGCTTCTAAGCTAAGGGTAGCATGGGGTACGGCGCGTAAACGAGCTTTATCGATCAGTTTACCGGTAACTCTGCAAATACCATAGGTTTTGTTTTCGATACGCATGATAGCTTTCTCCAGATGATCGATATAAGTGATCTGACGGCTAGCCATTTGACTCAATTGTTCCTTTTCCATACTCATGGTACCATCTTCCATAGTCATGTAGCGTGAATCGTCGTTATCACCACCCATATCGTCTTTACGAGTAATCAATCCTTGTAAATAAGCCAATTCTTTTTTAGCTGCTTCCAATTTTTTATTGATCAACTCACGGAATTCATTCAAATCACTGTCGCTATATTTTACCAAAGGACCACCTGGCTTCGCTACTTCTACTCTTTTCTCTAAAGAAGTATAACCCGGATTGTAAGGAACGCTGGTTTTGGTAGCGATTTTAGGAAGTTTTACATCCTTAATAGGACCGGGGTCTTTCTTTACTGGTTTTACCGGAGGCAATGGAGCCGCTTTAACAGCGGGCTTTGGGGCCGGAGCTGGTTTAGGGGTAGGTGCCGGTGGTACAGGTACTTTAGCTGCGGGTTTTACGGGCGCAGCAGGTGCTTTTTTAGGTGCCGCCTTTACAGGTACTGATTTGGAAACAGGTTTTACCGGAGCAGGTTTAGCTGCTGGCTTAGCCGGTGCCGACGCTTTTTTAGCGGGAGCAGGAACGGGTTTAGCCGCCTTTTTGGCAGGTGCCTTTTTAGTTGCCGGCTTTGCGGGTGCAGCCTTTTTTACGGGCGCCGCCGCCTTTTTGGCCGGAGCCGCTTTCTTTGCAGGAGCTTTGGGAGCCGGCTTTGCCGTTTTTTTGGCGGGAGCTGCTTTTTTCGCAGGGGCTGCTTTCTTTGTAGCCATGAGGTTATCCTTTTTTGTTTACTACCACTTT
>JAIEQT010000555.1 GCA_019747455.1 Chitinophagaceae bacterium
ATTTGGCACATATTTTAGAAATTTTGTTAGAGCATGCAAAAAAAATTCCCGATCCCGCGCAGCTTACAGAATTAGTCAGAACAGGTCTTGCGGTGTCAATATGCCAAAAACTACTTACCCAAACAGCCATAAATCCATTAAATAAAGGAATGATAATACTAATTATTGTAACAAACCAGCCATATTGAATAAATGCCTTAAACCGCTTGGCTGCTACCATACCCATTTCCAGTAAAAAAATAGCAAGAAACCCTTTAAAAATATCTGAGGTAAACGGTTTAATTCCCTCTGCTTGTTTGGTATCGGCAATGAGACCAATGAACAGGCTACCTAAGATCATCCAAACCGATCCGTTTGTGAAGGCATCGTGAAGTACAGTCTTAAAACTAGTTGTTCTCTCTTGATTTTTTTCATATTTACGAATAAGGATCATACCCACTACAATGGCCGGTGCCTCCATCATCGCCATGGCGGCCACCATGTGGCCGCCATATGGTGTTGCATTCATCTCTAAAAAAGAAGCGGCTGAAATGAATGTAACGGCACTTACCGAACCATATGCAGAGGCTACCGCACCGGCATCAGATACATTTAACTTCCATCTTAATAAGTAGAAAACATATATCGGCACAATAATCGAAAATAAGAGCGCCAATGCCAGTGTAATAATAATCGGTTCATTGATACCACTATGTACTAGTTCTTGTCCGCCCCTAAACCCAATAGAGAAGAGTAAGTAAAGAGAAATAAATTTTGCACTAGCAGCCGGTATCTCGAGATCGCTTTTAACAATGGTGGCCAATACACCCAAAATAAAGAAAAGTAGTACGGGATTCGTGAGGTTACTGATTAAAATATTCGTATTCATGATAAATTGGGTTGTATTTTTACTTTTTATTAGCAGTAGCTTAACGAAATTAGGCACAATCCTTGTCAATTTTGTGCAACACGGATCAAATTATAACCGAACGTAAGGCTTATGGCATCACAAAACAAAGTATCTCCACTCGGAGCAGCAAAAAAAATTTTTACCTTACTGCGTTTGGACCGTAAAGATGTGTCTGCCATTTATGTATTTGCCATACTTGCCGGATTGGTACAATTGGCCATGCCACTAGGCATTCAAACCATTATCAGCTTTGTAATGGCTGGCACCATGAGTACTTCAATCGTTATTTTAATATTGCTGGTTGTTTTAGCCGTTTTCTTAAATGGGTTGCTCCAGGTTAGACAAATGCAGGTAACCGAAAAAATCCAACAGAAAATATATGTACGGTATGCTATGGAGTTTTCCGACAGATTACCTAAAATAAATATCGAAAAACTAGATAGTTACTACCTCCCCGAACTTGTAAATCGTTTTTTTGACACGGTTTCATTACAAAAGGGTATTGAAAAACTGATATTGGATATTCCGGCAGCTGTTATTCAAATTATTTTTGGTGTTGCATTACTCTCTTTGTACCACCCGGTTTTTATTGTCTTTGGCGCGGTCTTACTCATCATACTATATATCATTCTTCGCTATACGCTACCGGATGGTTTTGAAGCTAGTTTAGAAGCTAGCAATCAAAAATATGCTACTGCAGCCTGGTTAGAGGAAATGGCTCGGGTTATAAAAACTTTTAAATACTCCAGAGGAACATCGTTAAATATCCAAAAAACAGATGGTATCGTAAACAAATACCTACATGCCCGCACAAATTACTTTAAAGTACTACTTACACAGTATTGGAGTTTGGTGAGTTTTAAATTAATTATTACGGCTGCCATGCTGATTGTAGGGGCAGTGTTATTAGTAGATCAGCAAATCAATATCGGTCAGTTCATTGCAGCAGATATCGTTATTCTTTCTGTGATAGGCTCGGTTGAGAAGTTGATCGGAAACCTAGATAAGGTATATGATGTACTTACCTCAGTTGAAAAATTAAGTAAGATCACAGAAAGTGATATAGAAGTAGAAGGATCTTTAGTACTACAGCAAATCAATAGTGGTGTAGCCATTTCATTCGAGCAAGTAAATTTTGGCTATAGTAATACAAAAGATATTCTCAAAGGAATAAATCTTCAAATTAAGCCCGGAGAAAAAATTTGTATCATGGGCCAGTCAGGTGCGGGAAAATCGAGTATGCTCCGACTTCTCACAGGTGCCTTCAAAGAGTTTGAAGGTTCTATTTTGATAGATGATATGCCTATTGGTAATTATACACTCAACTCTATCCGTTCTCAAACTGGAATATTGTTAAGTCAGCAAGATATCTTTAACGGTACTATTTGGGAGAATATAACCATGGGTAATACTGACATTAAACACAGTGAAGTTACTGCAGTGGTTGAAAGGTGTGGACTATCTTCTTTTATCAAAAATTTACCTAAAGGATACGATACGGTACTCGATCCTTCAGGTATTAAACTCACGGGTAAGATTCGCCAGGATGTATTGCTATTACGGGCTTTATTGGGTAATCGCAGATTGCTTTTATTAGAAGAACCATTGAATTATCTGGAGCCGGTTTATAAAGAGAAAGTTACCGATTACCTAATGAAAAAAGAAGAAGCAACTGTTCTGAT
>JAIEQT010000202.1 GCA_019747455.1 Chitinophagaceae bacterium
GTAAGCCAGGTATGATCTGCGCCGGTATGATTTGGAACCCAGTCGATTAATACTTTAAAACCCATATCGTGCGCCTGATTAACCAAGGATTTCCAATCGGCAAGCGTACCATATTCGGGATTGATGGCAGTGTAATCACTTACGGCATAATAGCTGCCAAGTGTACCTTTCCTATTTACTTTACTGATTGGATTTATGGGCATGAACCATAATATTTCTACCCCCATATCTTTCAATCGAGGTAATTGTTTAGCAAACGCATTAAAAGTACCTGCTGGCGTGTACTGACGTGTATTTACTTCATACACATTAGCCTGTTGCATCCAATCGGGATGTCCATCTACCCTTTTGGCGTCATTAGTTTGGTGATGCTGTACACAGGAAATTAGTATGAGAGACGATGTTAGTATGGATATAATATTATATTTCATACCAGTAAGATAATTCAAATCTTGTTTCTTTGTACTATAACTTACAAATATGGAAAAAGAGCCCATGTATTATGGCACTTATTTAGGGTTAGACAAAGTTTTGAATAGCCAACACCCGGTTAGTTTTGAAAAAGGGAATGAGCCGGCCCATGATGAAATGCTATTCATTATCATTCATCAAGCTTATGAATTATGGTTTAAACAGATTTTATTTGAACTAGATTATGCGGTAAAAATATTTCAGCAAGAATTGATCAATGATAACTCGGAAGACCTAAACCTGGTTCGTCATCGCTTACGGAGGGTTATAAAAATATGGGAGTTATTAAACCAACAGGTAAATATTCTAGATACGATGACACCGATGGATTTTTTAGCTTTCCGAAACTTACTCACACCATCTTCGGGGTTTCAGAGTAAACAGTTTCGACTAATAGAAGCCTTATTGGGATTACCTTTGGAGCAGCGGCATCAAAAAGATTATTATAAAAGAACCAATGAGGGAGGTTTTACGCAGCAAGATTTCCAAACAATTAGTAGCGCTGAATCCCAAACCAACTTATTGGTTTTGATAAATAATTGGCTGGAACGAATGCCTTTTTTTGAAAGCAGGTATTGGGATATTCAAAATAATGAAGCTATCAATCATCCTTTTTGGGTAAGGTATAGACATATCTATTCAGGAGGATTAACAGAAAGAGAGCAGGCTAAAATTATTGATTTTGATTATGTATTTTTTGAGCAGCAAGATGAGTCGCTATCGGAAGCGGATCAATTCATATTGAGAAGCAGTTTTTCGCCGGCTGCTTTGAGAGCGGCATTATTTATTATGCTTTACCGCGATTTTCCTGTTTTTCAATCTTCCTATCAAATTCTCGACTCACTCATCGAAATAGATCATCTATTAAGCAGTTGGCGACATAAGCATTTGGTCATGGTAAGGCGCATGATCGGGATGCGCGTGGGTACAGGAAATACATCGGGATCAGGTTATTTAGAAGGGGCCCTTAATAAGCATTATATCTATAGAGAACTCTCCGCGCTTTCTACCTATTTAATTGAGCGAAATAAACTTCCCCATTTACCTGAATCACTCACCCGCGATTTAGGTTATAGGTTATAGGTAATAGCCGTTCTTACGATCCGACGATCCGACATTATTTCTAATAACCATTGACCACTGACTATTGACTATTGACTTACGACTTCCTCGCTAAAATAATCATCCTTGGTGAGTTTGTGATGTGGTATTCTCCGAGTTGATAATTACCAAAAACTTGTTCAATTTGCAGACCTTGACGGGAAAACATATCTTTAAAATCGGCTAAGGAAAATTTAGCTACCCTTTCTGTATAGAGATGATGGGGTGTTATATGATCGGTATCTGTAACCTGTATTTGTTTAAAGAAATGATGATCATCTTGCCATTTGGTGATATGGAATGTGATGTCTTCTATTTGCGTTGAAAAATTTTTCTCCAGCATTTTCTCCGTGTAGTGTACATTCAAATAATCTATCACAAATAATCCTTTGCGTTCCAAGCTCTGAGCAATGGTTCTAATAGCATTATCATGTTCTCTTTTGGTTTTGAAATAGCCAAAACTAGTAAAGAAATTAAATGCATATTGGTAATAGTTGATCCGAAATGGTAATCGCATATCGTGTTGAAAGAAATGCAACTTATCATGCTCCGACTTTTTCGCTTCATCGATTGATGCCTCAGACAAATCTATACCGGTAATATCGAAGCCCATATCTGCGAGTGCAATGCTGTGCCTACCCTTTCCGCAGGCCACATCCAGCATAGTACTATTGTGTATGGGCTGTAAATAGCTAATAAGTGTACAAATAAATTGATTGGCTTCTTCCTCATCTCGATGCTGATACAGCAAATGATAATATGGAGAATTAAACCAGTTCTTATACCAAGATTTCTCTGCCATCCCTTATAATTCAAGTACAAAAATACAACTCAAAGAGTAGAAAAAATTGAATTATGTTTGCAGCCCAAAACTACTTAGATGGCGTTGATAAAAAGCATTTCCGGTATTCGCGGAACCATTGGGGGCATTCCCGGCGAAACCCTTAGCCCAATTGATGTTGTTCGTTTTACTGCGGCATATGGCACCATGCTCATGGCTAAAAATAAAGAGA
>JAIEQT010000003.1 GCA_019747455.1 Chitinophagaceae bacterium
TTTAATACCATAATCAGCAAATACTTCTGCAGCAGCCTCGTTCCAAAGCGGTTCACTATCGATCAATAAACCATCTATATCAAAAATTACATGTTGTAGAGCCATATATCGTTTATAAGCTGCGCAAAAATAGCCTGTGTTCTATCTAAAAAAGTGTAGAATCGGATATTTTTAAATAAATCCTTACAAATTTGGCTACAATGCTTATTTTGCAACGCTTGCCAACCGAACCAAAATGACTTTACTAGAAAGATTGAAGCATATTCGTATTGTGCGCTCCCTGGTATATGGTGTTGTAGGGGCTGTGTCTTACCCCGGGTTAACCATGGTGAATAAAATTCGTATAGAAGGAACGGAACATCTGAAGAATCTTCCGAGAAAGAATGTTCTTTTTGTGAGCAATCACCAAACTTATTTTGCCGATGTTATTACTTTCCTTCATATTTTTTGTGCTGTAAAATGGCGTAAAGAAAATAAATTGGGCATACCTTATTATCTGTTGAACCCTTTTACCAATGTGTATTTTGTAGCTGCTGAAGAAACCATGAATGGTAGTTTTATCAGTCGCTTATTTAAGATGGCGGGTGCTTTAACAGTAAAAAGAACCTGGCGTGCAGAGGGTAAGGAAGTAAATAGAAACAGAGATGAATCCGATACACAGAAAATAGATCAGGCCTTGGATAAAAGTTGGGTGATTACCTTTCCGCAAGGTACTACAAAGCCTTTTGCGCCGGGAAGACGTGGTACCGCCCATATAATCAAGAATAACCAACCCATTGTAGTGCCCGTAGTAATCAATGGATTCTGGAGAGCTTTTTCTAAAACAGGATTATCGTTTAAGAAAAAAGGATCTCAATTATCTATTCGCTTTAAAGAACCGATGGTTATTGATTATACGCAATCGGTAGATGCTATTTTAGATCAGGTGATGGAGGCTATTGAACAAAGTAAAAACTATATGCTTAAAAGTAAGCATCACCTAATGAATAAGCTCGATAAATAAGGTTAGTCTTTTATAAATAATGCTTTCAACTCATTAGCATCATCGGGTTTCATTTTTCCCGCAAGGATCAGTCGAATTTGTCGGCGACGTAAAGCGCCTTCAAATAACCTTTTTTCATCTTCTGTTTCCGGAATTAATTCAGGAATTTTTCTGGGTTTACCATTCGGGTCGAGTGCTACAAAAGTGAAGAATGCCTCATTGCTTTCATATTTATATTGATGTAGCAGATCTTCTCCCCATACTTTGATATGTATTTCCATCGAAGTATTAAAAGCCCTACAAACCTTCGCCTCTATATGAACAACATTCCCCAGTTTGATGGGATTTTTAAAACTAAGATTATCTACTGAGGCCGTCATACTTGGTGTATTTGAATGTCGGCCGGCAGCAATACCCGCAGCAATATCCATCCAATACATCAATCTACCTCCCATTAAATTTCCGAAAGTATTGGTATCATTGGGTAATACCAATTCATTCATCACGGTAAAACTTTCACTCGGTTTTTTTGCTTCCATATCGTATAATAAAGCACAAAGATACAACAAGCAACATAAAGCCTAGATGGTTACCGATTCAAGCTGTGCTAAATAACTGTTATCTACTTCTGCACCAATACCCGACCCAGTTGGTAACTGAAGATGCATGCCTTTATATGTTACGCCACCAATAACAGGATCAATGGTGTGCCCTAGTAAGCAGGTGTCTAAATCATAAAATCGAATATTATCAAATGCGGAAGCAAAATGTACTTTAGCACTTAATGCAACACGGCTCTCCAGCATGCCACCCATCATGCAAGGGATATTATTTTTTTCTGCCAGGGCATTAATACGAATGGCTTCGGCAATACCACCACTTTTTGCGAATTTAATATTGATAGAATCGCATGCTTTGTTGCGAATGATTCTTTCTGCATCATGGTGGGTATATACACTTTCATCAGCCATAATGGGAATGGGCGATTGCTTACAGAGCTCAGGCAATAATTCATCTTGCCAGGTGCGCATAGGTTGTTCACAGAATTCAATATCATATGTACCCAATGCGGTCAAGGCTTTTATCGCATCGTGGTATTCCCAACCTTGGTTTGCATCTATACGGATAGTTGCTTTGTTGCCAATTTTTGTTCTGATATTCCGAATCCGTTCGATATCTGTTTCAGGATCCTTTCCCAGTTTTACTTTTAATTTTTTCACACCGTTACCGATAAATTCAATTGCCTGATCGCCCATTTTCTCCGGAGTATCAATACCAATAGTAAGATCGGATTCAATTTCTTTTTCTTTTCCGCCCAGATATTTGAACAAAGGAAGATTTTCTTTTTTAGCGGCAATATCAAAAAGAGCTAAATCAAAAGCACTTTTAGCTGTATAGTTTCTGGCTGTAAAAAGATCCAATTCCTGTAAACGAGTATTTCTGTCGAGTGCTTCTTTATTTTTCCAAATGGCGGCAAACGCTTTAGCCATTTCAAAACAAGTAGCTTGTGTTTCACCTACTATCATAGGAAATGCAGAGCATTCTCCCACACCTGTGATACCTTCTGAAGTATGAATACGGATAAAAATATTTTGTGCAAAATGCATGGTACCTGTAGCTATGG
>JAIEQT010000016.1 GCA_019747455.1 Chitinophagaceae bacterium
CTCAGCCTAGTAAAGTAAATGGTCGCCCTATTCACAATAAGCCACCATTATTCGAAAACCTAAGTACCGCTACTGAAGTATTATTTACCGGTATCAAAGTGATCGATTTGATTGAGCCTTATGCAAAAGGTGGTAAGATCGGTTTATTTGGTGGTGCGGGTGTAGGAAAAACCGTATTGATTCAAGAATTGATCAACAATATTGCAAAAGGCCACGGTGGTCTCTCTGTATTCGCCGGTGTGGGTGAACGTACCCGGGAAGGAAACGATTTATTACGTGAAATGATTGAAGCAGGTATCATGAAATATGGTGATGGCTTCAAACATAGCATGGAAGAAGGCGGATGGGACTTAAGCAAGGTGGATATGGAAGGTTTGAAAGATTCTAAAGCAACCTTTGTATTCGGACAAATGAACGAGCCACCCGGAGCACGTGCTCGTGTGGCGTTGAGCGGATTAACCATTGCTGAATATTTCCGTGATGGAGATGGTACCGGAAAAGGAAAAGATATCTTGTTCTTCGTAGATAATATCTTCCGTTTCACGCAGGCCGGTTCTGAGGTGTCAGCCTTGTTAGGTCGTATGCCTTCTGCGGTAGGTTATCAGCCTACATTGGCTACAGAAATGGGATTGATGCAAGAGCGTATTACGTCTACTAAGAATGGTTCTATCACTTCTGTACAGGCGGTATATGTACCTGCGGATGACTTAACCGATCCGGCTCCTGCAACAACTTTTGCACACTTGGATGCCACTACCGTATTAAGTAGAAAGATTGCGGATTTAGGTATTTACCCTGCGGTGGATCCGTTGGATTCTACTTCTCGTATCCTTACTCCGGCTATTGTTGGTGATGCGCATTATGATACAGCTAACCGTGTTAAGTTAATTTTACAACGTTATAAAGAGTTACAAGATATCATCGCTATCCTGGGTATGGATGAATTGAGTGAAGAAGATAAAATGACTGTACAACGTGCCCGTAAAGTACAACGTTTCCTTTCTCAACCATTCCACGTAGCGGAACAGTTTACCGGCTTGAAAGGGGTATTCGTAAGTATCGAAGATACCATTAAAGGTTTCAACGCTATCATGGATGGTGAAGTAGATGAATATCCGGAAGCGGCATTCAACCTGGTTGGTACATTAGAGGATGCTATCGAAAAAGGTAAAAAACTATTGGAAGCTGCTAAAGGATAATAGCTATGACACTTGAAATTTTAACACCCGAAAAAAAGCTTTATAGTGGCGAAGTATACGGCGTTCAACTTCCCGGTATACATGGTTTATTCGAAGTATTGGATAAACACGCGCCTATGGTAAGTGCCTTGGGTAAAGGAAATGTGAAGATCCTGAAAGATAAAAAAGAAACAGAAAATTATACTATACAAAGCGGTTTCGTGGAAATATTGAATAATAAAGCTACCGTACTTGTAGAAGGGGCAGTAGCTGTATAACATACTAATTCAACTGCGGATCAGTTGGGTAATTAACCATCAATGCATACTCTCCACCAAGGGTATGCATTGTTTTTTTCCAGATATTATCGGTGTTTTTTTCAAAAACAATATCAACAGAACCATCTGCCAATATCCAGCTTTTTTCATCATACTCTTCTTGTAATTGATTTTCTCCCCAGCCACTATAGCCAACAAAAAATCGAATTTCTTGTGCTGCTAGTTTCCCTAAGCGGATGGCTTCCACCGCCTCTTCAAATTGTCCGCCCCAATAAATATCTTCGGTAACAGATATGGCATCGGAAATAATGTCGGCACGCGTATGCAAAAAATGAACGGCATTAGGTTGTACCGGCCCTCCTTCATACATGGGTAATGGAATACCTGAAGCCTTATCTACTAAATCCCCTAAGGTATACGGTATTTTTTTGTTCAATACCAGTCCAAAACTGCCGGATTCATTGTGCTCACATACAAATATGACGGAGCGCTGAAAATTTGGATCTTTTAAAAAAGGATCGGATAATAATAAAATGCCCGATTTTAACTGATTCATACCCTTAAATTAAGGCAAAACCTGCAGTTGTTGAAATAAAGCTAAAATAGGTTTACAATCTGTGGTAAAATTTATATTTGTATGGCATGAAGAGAACTTTACCCTTAATTGTTATACTGATTTCGTTGTCCTTACTGGGATTAATACTGTTACAAGTATCTTGGTTTAATAATTTATTAGAGGTAACCAATACCCAGGTATATAATAAAATAAATGCTGCCGGTATTGCTGTTTCGGCGGATTTATCTAAAGGTACTTATACGGGTACCGTGTCTCGATCTTTTCGGAGAGGGGGCTTTGGGTTAGGAACAGAATTCCAATTACGGATTCTTAGAAAACCTACGGTAGAAGAAAAATTTGCGTTGGAAGAAGTACGTTCAAAAATTCAGGCTGCATTTGACAAAGAAAATCTAAGTAAGTTAAAATTCGAATTTGCTATTTTAAATGCAAACGATGATTATGAGATGCTTACTAATGATTTCGAAAAAGAATTTTGGGATACTACTAATAACAAGCGTTTTTTTATAGCCATTGTACCTAATGATCCAGACCCCGAAATTAATCAGAGTTTCGAAAGACTTATTTTAATATTACCAAA
>JAIEQT010000505.1 GCA_019747455.1 Chitinophagaceae bacterium
GAATAGGGCTCGATATTGTATCGATTTATGATTTTGTATTTAAAATTGAATATAGCTTTAACCAACTGGGAAGGGAAGGCGTATATTTACAATCACGAAACGATTTTTAACAGGCTAAATAGCAAAAATGAAAGTTGCGATTTATAGCAGGGGGTTAGATACGGAACAGGAAAATCCGTTGGTGATTTTGCTCGAAGAACTGAGTAGATATGATATTAGTATTCTCCTATATAACACCTTGCTCGAAAAATTTAATATTCCGGAGCATCTTACCAGAAAGATCAAATATTTTGGTGGCCATGAAGATTTAGATGAGTCGATCGATTGTTTGATCAGTTTAGGTGGTGATGGTACCATGCTAGATACTGTTACATTGGTTAGAGATAAAAATATTCCGGTACTGGGGATCAATTTTGGCAGGCTGGGTTTCTTGGCCAGTATTAGCAGAGAGGATTTGGCAAGCGCTGTAGAAGCATTGGTAAATCATACTTTTTTAATTGATAAAAGAACGCTCCTGCATTTAGATGCCAATATTCCTTTATTTGGGGAAGGCGCTTTTGCATTGAATGAATTTGCTATTCATAAACGGGATATTTCTCCTATGATCAAAATTCATACGTATCTAAATGGTGAATTTTTAAATACCTACTGGGCCGATGGTTTAATCGTGGCTACCCCAACCGGTTCAACCGGCTATAATCTAAGCTGCAACGGACCGATCGTATTTCCGGAATCTTCGAGCTTAGTTATTACGCCGGTTGCACCACATAATTTAAATGTTAGATCTATCATTGTACCGGATAATAATATTATTTCTTTTGAGGTAGAGGGCAGGGCCGATCAATTTATTTGTGCGCTCGATGCCCGAAGAGAAATTGTGCCGAAAACGGTTCAATTGGCGGTAAGAAAGGAGCAATTCGATATTAGTTTAATACGTTTGAGTGAAAATAGTTTTTTGTCGACGCTGCGCTCCAAGCTAACTTGGGGTCTTGATAAAAGAAATTAACATTTTTAATGATGGTTTTCGAGCTATTTTACAGAAATAAAAATGATGGGGCATGCTGAAAAGGTTGCTATTAATATTTTTTTTGGGTTTAATGGTTCAGTTAACCCGTGGGCAACTTCTAGAGAGTTTTGTTCATACCGGAGAAATTGGCTTTGGGGTAGGAGCTTCTCATTATTTTGGTGATTTAAACCCCGATGCTCGTGTAAAAAGACCCAAACCTGCCTTTGGTATTTTCTTTCGCAAACAGGTCTCTAATTATATTGGCATTAGAATTTCAGGGGAATACGCTTTTTTAGGCTATTCTGATATCTATAGTGAAAATCCGGTACAGCGAAGACGCAATTTGAGTTTTAATACGAATGTATGGGAGCTAGGCGTATCGGGCGATTTCAGCTTTTTCCGCTTCCAGCCCGGTTTTGAAGGATATAATTTTACACCCTATGTGGGTTTGGGATTAGGTGTTTTTTCCTATGATCCCTATGCTTATTTGAATGGCGAAAAATATTTGTTACGCCCCTTAGGAACGGAGGGTCAGGGAAGTTCCCTGTACCCCGATAAACAAGTATATAGCCCCATAGCGTTGGCCATTCCCTTTACGCTGGGGATTAAATATGCGCTTAATACGAAAATGAATGTATTCGCCGAATTGGTATATCGGTTTACTAATACCGATTATTTGGATGATGTGAGCGGCACTTATGCCCCGGATGCCTTTCCCCCCTTACCCGATGGCTCGCCTTCACCGGCCTTTTTATTGCAGGATAGGAGTTATGAAACCGGTAGTTCTATTGGCATAAAGGGTCGCCAACGTGGAAATAGTCTCAAAGCCGATTCTTATGCAACCTTTAAAGTGGGGCTTTCCTTCAATCTACAAACATATCGTTGCCCAACTAATTGATTGTTGCGCCCTATTTTACTACATTTGCCGCTCAATCTAATGGATGGAGAAGCAGGAAAATTTATTGGCTCAGATCAATAAGGCGCAATTGCCGGCTCATATCGCCATTATTATGGACGGAAATGGGCGTTGGGCCGAGGAAAAAGGTCAGGAACGCCTCTATGGCCATTTTCATGGGGTAGAAAGTGTTCGGAATATTGTAGAAGGCGCAGCTGAATTAGGGATCGGATACCTTACCCTCTATGCATTTAGTACTGAAAACTGGGATCGCCCGCAGCAGGAAGTGGATGGTCTGATGGCTTTATTAGTAGATACTATTCGAAAAGAAGTTCCCGTATTGAATAAAAATAATATTCGCTTGCATGTTATCGGCGATATGAATATGCTTCCTGCATTTGCTTACAAAGAATTACAGGAGGCATTACAGCTTACAGCAGCCAATACAGGTCTCAACCTCATTATGGCATTGAGTTACAGCTCGCGTTGGGAACTGGTAAACGCGGTAAAAAATATCGGAAAAGATGTAGCTGCAGGAATTTTACATGCAGAGCAAATTACTGCTGAAACATTGCAGCAGTATCTTACAACCAGCGAGTTCCCGGATCCGGAGCTAATGATTCGTACGAGCGGAGAATATCGAATCAGCAACTTTTTATTATATCAGCTGGCATACGCCGAACTCTATTTTACCAACACCCGATGGCCCGATTTT
>JAIEQT010000550.1 GCA_019747455.1 Chitinophagaceae bacterium
AGTTGAATTATCTACAACCGTACAAGGACATATAGAGCCGAGAAGTATACGTGTTCCAATGGACGACCCGCATATTATGGCCAAAGCAGTTGCTGCATGGAAAGCCAAACAAAAATCATTGATAGTTGAGATCAGGGGAAAAGAACTAAAAGAATATAATAAGTTCCGTAATAATTTTTTAGAAAGAAAAGCGAATTTCCCGGAAGATAATTGGATTGTCAATATTATTTTCTTTTCTCGGGGATGGTTATCCTTTTCTTCTAATCACAAAATATCTGATGAATCATTTCAGCTTTTAGAAAGATTTGCAGCAGTGTTCGAACAAACGTATACTCGCTTCCTCGACTTACAAAAGGCAGAGGCGCAAGCACGTGAAGCACAGATAGAAGCTTCCTTGGAAAAAGTTCGGTCGGTAGCCATGAGTATGCATCATTCTAATGAGCTACTCAGTATCTGCGAAGCTATTTATGCAGAGCTTATTAAACTTGGTATGGCAGAGCTTCGTAATACGATGATCAATATTCATAACGATGCGGAAGAAACTTTTTTGAACTATGATTACTCGGCCTATGCCGGCAGGGCTGTTACTAAATATGGATATCATATTCACCCGATCATCAATCACCTGGTGATGCAATGCCGATCGGCTCAGGATGCTTTTGTTGATATAGCTTTTGATGGAAAGGAATTTGAAGAATGGCGTAGCTTTAGAAAAGCGAGTGGCGAAAAAGATGATGCACGATTGAAAAAAATTACGCACCTGCACTATTACTTCTACTCTATTGGTATTGGCTCTATTGGTATTTCAACCTTTGAAAGTATTGACGAACAAAAAATGGCATTACTAAAACGGTTTCGTAATGTGTTCCAATTAGCTTACCAACGCTTTACTGACCTGTCGGCCGCAGAAGCACAAGCGCGCGAAGCCCAAATAGAAACAGCCTTAGAACGTGTGCGAAGCCGCACTATGGCCATGCAAAACAGTAATGAGCTATCAGCAACGGTACAGGTTATGTTTGAAGAGTGTAGAAAATTACAACCCTTAGGTGTTAACGAAAACCTTACCCGTGGATTTATTACAACCATTCGGCCGAGTAAAAAAATATTTGACTTATGGATTACAGAAATAGATGGCACAAAGATCGATGCTCAATTTGAAATTAGCTTTGATGAACCAACAACGGGAGCACATCTGTACAAAAGCTGGAAACAAAAAAAACCTGTTTTTATAAACGATTTACATGGAAAACCCCTTGAGCATTGGTTAGATTATCTGGAATCAACCGGTTTTAAGATAGCCCCAGGTATTAGGGGAACACGAAGGGTGAATACATTTATTTATTATTCTAATGGATTTATTGGAACTACATCTGCCGTTCCTTTAACAGATGAAAGTATTCAAATACTGCAACGCTTTGCTAAAGTATTTGATCAAACTTATACCCGCTTTTTAGACTTGCAAAAAGCAGAAGCGGCAGCCAAGGAAGCGATCAAGCAGGCGGCCCTCGATAGAATACGTGCCGATATTGCTTCCATGCGTACCATAGAAGATCTCAATTGCATCACGCCACTTATTTGGAATGAATTAACTATTCTGGGTATCCCCTTTATTCGTTGCGGTGTATTTATTATGGATGAAGAAGCACAACAAATACACACGTATTTATCTACTCCGGATGGAAAATCAATTGCGGCCTTCCACCTCAGCTTTACAGAATCAGAAAATATTATTGACGTAGTAAGCCATTGGCGAAATAAAAAAGTATACAGCAACCATTGGGAGGAAGAAGACTTTGATGTGCTTGCCGATTCTTTGGTAAAGCAAAAGGCAATAACCACCAAATCCAGTTATTTGCAAAGCATACCTGCAACGGGCATTCACTTAGATTTTCTTCCTTTTTTACAGGGTATGCTTTATGTAGGCAATGAACTACCATTGATGCAAGATGAAATTCATCTTTTACAAGCTGTTGCGGATGCTTTCTCTACGGCGTATGCGCGTTATGAAGACTTTAATAAACTAGAATCAGCCAAGCAAGTAGTAGAAAAAACATTAAATGAATTAAAATCTACCCAGCAACAATTAATTCAATCCGAAAAAATGGCTTCGCTAGGCGAGCTCACAGCAGGTATTGCGCATGAGATACAGAATCCGCTGAATTTTGTAAATAATTTTTCTGAGGTTAGTCGGGAATTAATCGATGAGCTAAAACAAGAGAGGATTAAGGAGAAAGGTGTAAGGGATAAGGTGTTGGAGGAAGAATTATTAAGTGATATAGATGCGAATTTGGAAAAGATCAATCATCATGGTCAACGAGCAGCGTCGATAGTTAAGGGAATGCTGCAACATAGCAGAAGTAGCAGCGCCACCAAAGAACTAACGGATATCAATGCTTTGTGTGATGAATATTTAAGACTGGCGTATCATGGATTAAGAGCCAAAGACAAGAGCTTTAATGCAGCGTTTAAAACAGAGTTTGATCCTAACTTACCCAAAGTAAATATTGTACCGCAGGATATGGGTAGGGTGGTATTGAACTTGATTAATAATGCATTTTTCGCGGTGAAGCAACGTCAAGACGTCGGAACGTCGGAACGGGAGCCTAATGACGATCTGACGAT
>JAIEQT010000386.1 GCA_019747455.1 Chitinophagaceae bacterium
AAAAGCAGTTTGTTTTTCAGTCTTTGTAGTCAAATTTTATCAAAAAATGATCCATCATACATTTAGATACACTACCTGATAATTAATCGTCAAATACGAACCTTAAAAACAGATTTATGAATGATCATACAAAAGTATTGGCCGCACTGTTAGCTGGTTTGGCTGCGGGTGTTGTGATAGGTGTTTTGTTTGCCCCAGATAAAGGAGCTGAAACTCGGGACAAGCTGACCGAATCATTGAAAAACCTTGGCGATACCATTAAAGATCGCTTTGCGAGCGAAGTTGAAAATTTATCAAAAAAGGATACACAATAATTGTCGCCAATATAAATCGTATATGACAAGTGGGTTGGGGTAAATGCACTTCAGTAAAATTGAGACAACATACAAGTCAAATTATTTTTCATAATGGATAACATAGAGGAACAAGCTGTTTTTGATACAGTCAAAGAATATTTAAATGTGCGTAAGCATCTTGCTTTGTTGAAGGTTGCTGATAAAGTATCACATAGTATTGCGGTTAGTGTGGGAGTTCTAGTAATAAGTATCTTGGTAATTTTTTCATTGCTTTTTTTTAGTATAGCAATCGGGCTTTTGATAGCCGAAAAAACGGGTAGTCCTTGTTTAGGATTTTTTATTGTAGCAGGTCTCTATATCCTAGCCACATTACTTGTCTTTCTTACTAGAAAAAGTATGCTTGAAAGACCATTGATAGATTTTCTAATTAAACAAATTCTGAAAGAACGTAATAAAGCTATTTATGAAAACCAAAATTGAAAATATAGAGGATCTACATCTAGAAATTGTTCGTTTGGAATTTCAATGTGCTCAGCAGGAAGCAGTATTGGTTTGTCATATAAAGTCTACTATTAATAAGTTTCGTGTGCCCATCATGCTATTGAATAAACTACAATCGTGGTTTGGGGGAGGGGCTGGCGAAAAAAATAAAGAGGAACACGATTGGGTGAACAACACATTGCATGCCGTGCTGCCTATCGCACTCGATAAATTATTTTTCCGTAAATCAAGTTTTGTGGTGAAAACCTTAGTCGCACTCATTGCTCAAAATACGGCCTCATTCATCACAAAAGACACGATCACAGAGATAGTCAAGCACGTTACCGAATGGATTAAAAATACGAAGGCCAAACAAGCAGAAAAGAGGGATCTTGACTTCGGTATCCCCCCAGATAGTGAAACCTATTGACTAAGAGTGCATAATATGAGGATTTAAGCGTGCTTGTGTGGATCTCCATGTGTTTAATTGTTTTTTTATAGGCCATGAAGCTGTCATGAGCTGAACTAATTAATCAGTAACTACTCAGGGTTTGTGAGCGGCAGCTCATGATGGTTTCATGCCAACAGATTACCTTTGTATCATGAGAATATCCAAATCATTTTATCTCTCCATTTTTATTTTTACGGCACTGCTGAGTATCAGTATTATTGGTTTTTCTACCCATATTCGAAACCTATTTGTTCATGAGCTGGATAAAAAAGCCCTAGTTATAAAGTCAACGGTAGTTTTGGGTAACAATACAGGGGAGATACCCTTGATCGATATTGATCAAATGAAAATAGCAAGTATCAGCATGGGGTTTAATTATGCTACGGTATTTGACAGTATGCTCAATAAATATCAAAAAGTAGATCATTTGGATTTGGGTACGTATTTAGGCTCTAATCCATTGGATGCGTTGAGGGACGATATCAAATTCCATAATACGCTGATACTCGAGATTTCTGATACCTATGCAATCAACCGGCAGGTGATTAATTTTATTAGGGAGGTCGAAAAATCGAAGCGGGTCATTATTGCATTTTTTGGTACGGGCAAGAATTTGCCTCAATTCGACTTGGTTAAATCGCCCATCATTTGGTGTAAACAATATAGCCCAGAGGGGGCAATGTATGTAGCTCAAGCTATTTTTGGTGGAGTTGAAGTAAGTAATACGTTGGAGGAATCCTATTCGGATGTGTATACGGCAGGCTTAGGGACCCCTATTAAAAAGATCCGACTAGGTTATGCGATAGCTCCAGACCATAACGGAATCAACACCTCGAATCTTCAATATATAGATACTATTGCTTTAGAAGCAATTCGTCAAAAAGCAACTCCAAGTGCCGTTGTGATGGTCGTAAAAGATGGGCAAGTGGTATACAATAAGGCGTTTGGGACGCATACCTATGGTGGCTCTGTAACAGACATCGACGATATTTACGATTTGGCTTCGGTAACTAAAATAGCTGCTACTACCTTGGAGGTTATGCGTCTGACAGAAATGGGTAAAATCAATTTAGATAGTACCCTAAAAACGTATATCGGTAGAACAAGAGGATTAGATAAAGCAAATATTACCCTGAGAGAGGTTATGTTACATCAGGCTGGTTTTGTGCCTTTTATTCCATTTTACAAGAAAATAGAGGCATTAGATTGCAGTTTAGATTCTTCAAGTGTGTTCACAACTAAGGTAGCCGGCCATTATTATTTGCGTAAGGATTATTTTGAGCATGTCATGTGGCCCCAAATGTTGAACTCTCCATTACTAACTCGCGGTAAATATGTGTATAGTGATTTAAGCATGTATTTCATGAAGGAAGTGGTAGAAAATGTATCTGGTGAAAAGTTAG
>JAIEQT010000112.1 GCA_019747455.1 Chitinophagaceae bacterium
GAGGTTGGACAAGATTTGTGAACAACTAATGATACAATAGTACTTCAATCGGGGGATTGAATGTAGTATCCCGCAGACGATAGTTTGCGGGATTTTTTTTAACTTTGTGGTATACACGATGTTCAATTATCTGCTTTCAACCTTTCAAGCACGCTGCCCCAGATGCAGAGAAGGATATATATATAGAAGTCCATTCAGATATACTTTTTCAAAAAAAAATATGGATATGCATGCCGAATGTCCGGTATGTAAACAACCAACTGAAATTGAAGTTGGGTTTTATTATGGTACCGGCTATGTAAGTTATGCATTAACAATAGCCATATCGGTTGCCACCTTTATTGCGTGGAAAGTACTGTTCGGATTATCTTTTAATATTGATGATAATAGAATTTTCTATTGGTTAGGGGCCAATATTATATTACTTATTTTAATGCAACCTATTATTATGCGATATGCGCGGGTGCTATGGTTGAGTTGGTTCGTATCCTATGATCCACAATGGCGCGAACATGAAGTAGAGCAGCCTGAAAGAGTAAATAAAGAGCAGGCTAATAATTGGTAGTCTTTATGTTCTTTTGTCTTGATACAAAAGAACCAAAAAATCAAGACTGTTTAAAAATTGCTGAAATGCACTTCATAAGGCTGCAAACAAAAAACTCCCCCCGCCAAAGGCGGGGCTCAAACAATTTTGTTTGCTTAACGCCTTATTCGCTTATTTCTTATCGCAATTTTTAAAAGGTCGAGAAAAAACATTTCTTAAGTTGGCTTTCACTTGGCTTTTGAAAAAACCGGCGTAGCAAGTGCGGCCGTGAGCGACAAAAGCGCTTGCAAAGGAGCGCAGCCTTTGAAAAGGCATTTGCAAAAAAGGTATATTTGAAGCATGACAATCGAAGACCTATACGAGATTTTTTTGGAGAAAAAATCTGTACAAACCGATACGCGAAAACTGAAAAAAGGCGATATTTTTTTTGCGCTCAAGGGACCCAACTTTAATGGTAATCTATTTGCACAGCAGGCACTCGATGCAGGAGCTGCTTATGCAGTAGTAGATGAAACCTCGGCAGTAGTGAACGAGAAATGTATTCTGGTAAATGATTGCTTGCAAACTTTGCAAGACTTAGCTAAATATCATCGTCAACAATTTAATATCCCTTTTATTGCTATTACCGGTAGTAATGGTAAAACCACCAGTAAGGAGTTGATCGCGGCTGTACTGTCGTCTCACTTCAAAACGTATACTACGCAGGGTAATTTGAATAACCATATTGGTGTACCACTAACTATCCTCCGTGTACAACAAGATGCCGCAATGGCTGTTATTGAAATGGGAGCCAATCACCAAAAAGAAATTGCGGGTTATTGTTCCTATACACTACCTACCCATGGCGTTATCACCAATACCGGAAAGGCTCATTTAGAAGGCTTTGGTGGCCTAGAAGGCGTAAGAAAAGGGAAGGGGGAGCTCTATGATTTCATTCGCGGAGAGCATGGAACTATTTTTATTTATGATGATTATGATTATCTAAAACCCATGAGTGAGGGCATAGAAAATAAAGTTTGGTATGGACAATCAACAGGGCTCATACAAGGCACTGTTGCGGCTCGTGAGCCTTTTCTACAAGTAGCTATAACAAAGGGGTTAGATACTACGCTTATCAAAACTAAATTAGTAGGAGATTATAATTTGCCTAATGTACTCTGTGCCGCCACTATCGGTAAATATTTTGGTGTGCCCGACGATAAAATTGTGAATGCTATTGAGTCCTATATACCTTCTAACAGCAGATCACAGTTGCTGGAACATCAGGGTAATCATATTATTTTGGATGCGTATAATGCCAACCCGTCTAGCATGAAAGTGGCTATAGAAAATTTCGCTGCCATGCAAGCATCAGAAAAAATATTGATGTTGGGAGCCATGAAAGAATTAGGAACCGATAGTATAGCAGAACACCAAGCTTTAGTTGATCTCATCAATCAGTATCCATGGAAAGCCGTGGTACTAGTAGGAGGCGATTTTGAAAAAATTACACATAGCTATACGTATTTGCCAAATGCGGAAGCAGCCCGCGAATGGTTGATAGCACAAGGTTTCCACAATGTGCACATACTCATTAAGGGCTCAAGAGGGATTGCTATGGAGAAGGTTCTCAATTAATCTTCAATCTTCAATCTTCAATCAGAAGATTCCAGATTCCAGATTGAAGATTCTTTTACTCATCTCCCAAATTAAACACCAGTCCAATACGTAAAGTATTGCTTAAGGGGTTGCGGGTTACGCCGCTACCTGAGGGTACGAGGTAAGAAACATTTACCGTCATAAAGTCGAGGTTAAAACCGGCACCTGCAGAAAGTGAGCTGCGATTACCGCGTGTTTTATCTTCATAAAAATAGCCGGCTCTTAAAAAGAATTTATCATCATAATTATATTCAATACCCACCGAAGTTTGTAAGGATTTACTCAAGCTACTACCATCGGCAAATGATTTAGTATAGCTGGAAAAAACACCGGTACTTCTATAATTAGCGAGGTTAGCAGAATCGGTACTATAATTCCCTGTAGCCAGTGGGGCTGCAGGCACCAATAGTTTATTGATATCTAAAGCAAAAGTAAGTTTACTGTTTTGACCAACAGCCGCGGTATATC
>JAIEQT010000648.1 GCA_019747455.1 Chitinophagaceae bacterium
CCGTAGCAGCAATAATAAAAGTCCCATTCCACCGCCAATAAAATAACAGCTGCGCCAATGAAAATTCTCTTTTAAGAAAAAAGCCAGTACTGCGCCAACAATACCAAAACCTGCAATAAGGGAAGCGGCGATACCTCTTTTTTCTTTTGGCAATAGTTCACTTACTAAAGTAATGCTGGCACCTAATTCACCGGCTAATCCAACGCCGGCTATAAAACGCATCAAGGTATATTGCGGTACTGTGGTTACAAAACCATTGGCAATATTGGCCAATGAATACATCAGTATTGAACCGAATAGAACACTTAATCGCCCTTTCTTATCGCCCATGATCCCCCAGAGTATACCACCTACCAGTAGTCCGATCATTTGGATACTGATGATCCATTCGCCCTGGTGTAATACTTCATCGGGTGTTAATCCTAAATCGGTTAAACTGGGTTTACGTATAATACCAAATAAGAGGAGATCGTATACATCTACAAAAAAACCTAATGCACCTACAATTACAGGTAATGAAAAAATTCCATATTGTTTATGCTCCATATAATATGATAAACATTATACCTTATACCCCTACTATCCTTTCTTCTTTCCAAATACTAATTTGAAAATTACGGGTGCAGTTGTTACTAAAACGATCCCTAGTACAATTACTTCGAGATGCTTTTTTAAGTCGAATCCAAATTCGGAAAGGATCCATTTTTGCAAAAAATGTCCGGCTAAAATCATACTGCTCACCCAGGCAATACAGCCCACAATATTGTAGAAGCTGAATTTTTTTTGATCCATGGCAACGATACCGGCAACGATCGGGGCAAAGGTTCTTACGATGGGCAAGAAACGTGCAATAATAATGGCGCCTCCACCATGTTGTTCGTAGAAATCATGCGCTTGTTGTAGATATCTTTGTTTAAATAACAGGTTATCTTTCCATTGATACATCGCGGGACCAATTCTTCTGCCAAAAGCATATCCAACAGTGTTTCCAATAATTCCTGCTACACTAACCAGGGCGATCAATACAAACAAATCGAACCACTCATTTTGTATAGTACCTAACCCAATCAATTTTAAAAATTGGTGAGATAAGCCCGGTGTTATATTAGCACCTTCTCCAATTGTATGTGCAAAAATACCGGCTACAAAAAGTAAGGAATCACCAGGCAAGAAGAATCCGGCAAATAACCCTGTTTCTGCAAAAATCACAAATAGAATTAACCATAATCCTCCATTTTCAACATAAAACTGAGGTTGTAATAATTGTGTCCAATGAAAATCTAATAATATCGCTAGCATATCATTTCATTTATGCAGCAGTAGCTGCCGGTTCATTTAACTCGCCCTCCCACTTGCTTACAACACTGGTGGCCAAAGCATTCCCTAATACATTCGTTCCGGTACGGAACATATCGCAAAAATGGTCGATCGGTAAAATAAGGGCAACACCTTCCGGTGGAATTTTAAACATGGCACAGGTAGCTAATACAATTATTAAGGAAGCCCTTGGAACGCCTGCAATACCCTTACTCGTAAGCATTAATACGAGTAGCATAGTAAGTTGCTCGCCAATTGGCATATTAATACCATAGGCTTGGGCAATGGCTAAGCTGGCAAAAGTCATATACATCATACTTCCATCTAAATTGAATGAATAGCCGAGCGGAAGGATGAAAGAAACAATTTTATTTTTGCAACCAAAGCGTTCCAGCTCTTCGGTTAGTTTAGGAAATACAGCTTCACTACTTGTAGTACTAAACGCCACTAATAATGGGTTTGCAATATGTTGAAACAAGCTTTTCATTCTTTTGCCTAAGATTAGAAATCCGGCTGTTGAAAGAATGATCCATAAAATGGTAATGCCCATTACGAAATAACCGAAATAAATAAAATAGAAATTAAAAATACCCAGACCCTTTTCAGCAACCACAGCAGCCAATGTGCCAAATACCCCAAAAGGTGCAAAATTCATTACATAACCAACGATCTTTAATATAATATGGGCAACCACATCTAACGCTTTGATAACGGGCTTAGAATATTCACCCAGATTAGCAGCTGCCACACCAAAGAAAATTGAGAATACTACGATCTGCAAAATTTCATTGGTGGCTAATGCATCGAAGGCACTGGAAGGTACCACATGCTCAATAAATTTTTGCAGAGAAAACTCTGTTGTTTTACCCATCAGGTCTTTTAATCCTGCATTATCGGCCTGAGACAAATCGATATAAGAACCGGGTTTAAAAAAGTTCACCAATACCATACCCACCAGCAAACTCACCAACGATGCACTAATAAACCAAAGCATAGCTTTACCACCTACACGACCCACTGTTTTTAAATCACCCAATTTCGCAATACCAACTACTAATGTGGTAAATACAAGTGGAGCAATAATCGTTTTTACCAATCTTATAAATATAGTTCCCAGTAATTTGATGCTTTTAGCAAAGGTTCCGATCGATTCGGGCGAAGCTGTTTCATGTACAATATAACCGGCAACAATACCCAAAAACATAGCAATAAGGATGGAGATCGTTAGCTTATTCTTCATCGGCAATTAATTTGGAGGCAATATAACCCAATAATTGGAATAGCCTATAGGATAGATTTGTGTAAGTTTTGGTGGTAGAAAGCGATATTATGA
>JAIEQT010000520.1 GCA_019747455.1 Chitinophagaceae bacterium
GATAAAAAAATTAAACTCTAAAAGAATCGTTAATATGTACTCTTACTCTTTATAAAATCAGTTACTAGATAACTGATAAGTTTACCCGTTCCGGGATCTGTTCTTCCATCACTTAATATACTGGCTCCCTCGGAGATATGCAAATAAGCTACTTTACTATCGGCTGCAACAAAATGCATGTATTGGCGTGCCTGATTAATAGTTATCCCAACTGGAGACTGTGCACTGCTAAGTGTTTGGGCTATACTATCTACATCTAATTCAATGCCGCAATAAGTATCGTCTGTAAAACCTGTAGCATGAGCAATAGCTTGCATAAAAGTTCTTTTTTCATGCACAAATATGTCTTCATAAGTGATACAATCAACAAAAGGGTTATTCACAATATCCATCCATACATTTTGTGGTAAATAGTTCTCATGAATACCAACCACACAATACTTTTCTAAATAACCATCGGCTTCTGCATAGGTAAATCCATTCCCACTATGCCTGCCTTCCATTGGCCTGAAATCGGCATGAGCATCCACATTAATCGCATTTATTTGCGCAATAGGTATAAGACCGGCTTTGTAATAACCCTTTGCGGCTCCTTTGATACAGGGATAAGCGTTATTATGTCCACCACCAATTACAATGGGTATTTTACCAAATTGAGTGATGGTATGAATCAATTGCTCTACGGCATCATCAATCGTATTTACAGCATGCCGGAAGGCTTCCATCTTCTCTTCTCCTTCATGTGCATGTTGCTCAATCAATTGTTCAATAACAGAAAAATCAAAATGTCCTAACAATAGTATATTACTACCTTCTAAAAAATCGTTGCTCTGGATATTTAAAAAAGCTTTTAAGAAAGGCAACCAAGCAGAATCTGCCCCGCCAATACCTCCGTTCGCTTTTACCCCAATATCTTCCGGAATACCTAATAATACATATTGTGCAGTAGACGATTGCAAAGAAGCTGCTATGTCGTGCGGGTTTTGAACCACTTGTACCCTTTCTCCTAATTTGGTTTCAAAACGGCGGATACGGGTAAGCGATAAAATATCTTGTTTATTATAGATTTTCAAGTGGCTCATACAACAGTTTTAGCTACCTAAATATAATTTTCTATTTGGAATTATAAGAAATTTCCATTGATCATTACTTTATTGATCAGATTATCAGAAAAACGATATGGCAAATAAGCAATGGATGGAATAGGCTTAGTAAATATGAAATTGGCCCGCTTACCTATAGCAATGCTACCAACTTGATCAGCCAGGTTCATGGCAAATGCCCCATTAATAGTAGCTGCATTAATAGCCGCTTCCGGTAACATCTTCATTTGAATACAAGCAAGCGATACTACGAAATTCATATTACCACCCGGACTAGAGCCGGGATTATAATCAGAGGCAAGGGCAAGCGCCGCATTAGCGGCCATTAAATCCTTTACAGGCGGATACGCCATGCGCAAGAAAAAAGCAGCCGTAGGTAGCATTGTGCCGATTGTATTAGAGGCAGCTAAATCCCTGATATTGGCTGCCGTCATGCTTTCCAAATGATCCACACTTAAAGCCCCAACAGCAATACCAGCTTCTACCCCACCAGATGCGTTGAGTTGATTAGCATGGATTTTTGGTGTAAGTCCATACCGTTTACCCGCTTCACAAATACGTATTGTTTCTTCATAACTAAAAAAACCTTCCTCACAAAAAACATCTATATAATCGGCCAGTTTTTCGTTGGCAATAGCGGGTAACATTTCGTTTATGATCAATGCTATATACCCTTCATGATTTGTTTTGTACGCGGGCGGATAGGTATGTGCTCCCAAAAAACTAGCTTTCACCGGTATGGGAGCTGCTGCTTTAATACGTTGAATTACACGAAGCATTTTCAACTCGTTGGCCGTATCAAGCCCATATCCCGATTTAATTTCAATAGCACCGGTACCCAATTTCATCAAGGCTTCTAAGCGCTCCATGGCCCGCTCAAATAATACCTGTTCCGGTGTTTCAGCAAGCTTTATGGCAGAATTGATGATACCGCCACCCTTAGCAGCAATCTCTGCATAACTAAGTCCGTTTATTTTATCTACAAATTCATTTTCCCGCGAAGCGGCGTATACAATATGTGTATGGCTATCACACCAACAAGGTAATATAGTTGCCCCCTCCGCATCAATATATTCCCAATTATACCCTTTACCTTCTGCTTCATTCCTTTCTCCCGACCCAAAACCTACTATCAATCCATCCTCAATATCAACATACGCATGATCAATCGCTTCTAATACATTCAATGCTTCTCCCCGTAATACTTTATTTTCTCTCGTAATACCCGCTAATTTGGCGATATTGAAAATTCTTTTACGCATTAACAATCGATCTCTTAGGATAAACAAAAATACCGTTACATTGCCTTATGAAAGTGGCATTGATAGTTGTAAGATACCCGAAATGGATGGGATGGGGCGGTTTTTTTTCGATGGTTTTTTTTCGTTTCGCACTTTGGTTCAACCCCCATTATTCTTTTTGGAAACTCATGGGATGCGGCCGTAACGGCACTTTCGATAAAACACCCGACTGGCGGCAGTGGGCAGTACTGCTTGTAGAGAATAGACAATGGACAATAGACAATAGACAATGGCTAATGACTCCTGA
>JAIEQT010000115.1 GCA_019747455.1 Chitinophagaceae bacterium
TAAGACTGCAACAAACCTAATGTAAAATGATTAATTTTCCGAATCAAAATAATGTGCTTTTCGCTGAAAAACAACGATTTGTGCAACGAATGTGAATTCGCTACCCAGATGTGGGTTTTAAACCTTCAATTAACTGCTGGTATTTTAGGCGATTGATTGGTTTTACGATATAATCCGTTACTTCCGAAAACTCTTTGGAACGCTGAATATCACAATCGTCTACAGAGGAGCTTACTACAAAAATGGTGATGGTTTTTTGAAACCTGTCGTTAATTTTGTGGTATTCCTCTAAAAACTGCCAACCATTCATTACAGGCATGTTGATGTCTAAAAAAATAATATCCGGCAATTCGTTCTGATCGGTAGAAAAACGCTGCTTTAAAAAAACGATAGCTTCACTACCATTATAAAAAGAAAGTATTTTTTTGGCTAGTCCGGTACTCTCCAAAATTTTACGGGCGGTAAATTGGTAAATTTTATCGTCGTCTATTAAGCAAACGTTGTGTAAAGGTTGTTGCATAGTTTATTAGCCCTAGGCATCCAATTAACGCGGAATTAATACAGTTATTTCGGTTAACAAACAAATATAACTACTTTCCCTAAAAAAACAGTTGATTTCACGTACCGGAACGCTTACTCCTGAGCAGGCATTAATGAAGTTAAAGCATTATTGTGCCTATCAGGAGCGGTGTCATCAAGAGGTAAAAGAAAAAGCGTATAGCTTTGGGTTGCGTAAAACAGATGTGGAGCAATTGATTTCCAAATTGATAGAAGAAGATTACCTGAATGAAGAACGTTTTGCCCGCCAGTTTGTAGGGGGCCATTTTAGACTAAAAAAATGGGGTATTATCAAAATCAAGTATGCGCTTAAGCAAAAAAGGGTAAGCGACTATAATATTAAAAAAGGACTTTTGGAAATAGACGAGGAAGCCTATCGCAAAACAGCTTTACAGTTGATAAAAACAAAATGGAAAGCGGTAAAAAAAGATCAATATCTGGTTCGTGAAGCCAAAACGCAGGCTTATCTTGCCCAGAAAGGGTTTGAGCCGGGATTAGTACAAGCGTTAATTAAAATAGTAAGAGATGAGGCAAAATAGTAATAGATATCAAAAGAAATGGATAGGGGTATTGATAGGGATAGCATTATTTGGTAGCCTTCAATCGCAGGATAGCACTTCCTTTTATACCAAGGAAATAGCGTTTAAAACTGAAAATGATGCTTACTTGTTTCGACTTAATGACGCATATTACACAAATGGATTTTTTCTCAATTATCAATGGACACAAAAAAGCACGAAACGAAAGATCATTCAGGGAATAGAGCTATCACAGCAAATTTTTACCCCGCTTAATAGAACTACGCAAGTACCTGCGGAGATAGATAGGCCTTATTGCGGCTATTTGTACGGCCAATATCATAATACCCGATTTTCCGACAAAGCCATTATCAGGTTTACGGGAACACTTGGAGTGGTTGGTAAAGCATCTGGGGGCGAATGGATGCAAAATTGGTATCACGATTTACTTCGCTTTGCTAAGTTTAAGGGTTGGCCATATCAAATAAGTAACGCGGTAGCCGTGAATGCAGGAGTAACCTATGCTTACACTGTTCATGATAAAGGAGCACTAAAAATTGTACCGCATATAACAGCTAATCTGGGAACCATATATACCAATGCAAAACTTGGAGGAACAGTAGTATTGGGATTGTTTGAAAAAAATGAAAATAGTGTTTTATGGAACGCGCGAATTGATCATAAGAGAACAGTAAGAAATAGAAATCATGAGTTATTTTTTTACTGGCAACCCTTTGTTATGGCCCAAGCATACAATGCTACTATTTCCGGCGGACTAGGTGTGAATAATTCTACTCAGGTTACCACTGAAATAGCACCCATTATGTTTCAACAAGCATGGGGACTCTGTTATGCAGAAGCGAGGTGGACAACCCGCTTGGAACTCGTATATCAATCTAAAGAAACGACTTCGCAAACCAACCCGCAACGATACGGTGTGATACAGTTGTGTTACAGGATACAATAACTTTGTTCATATGCTGCCACTTACGATTACGCTTATTCAATCGGATCTTTATTGGGAAAATAAAGAAGCCAACCTACTTCATTTTGAAAAGCAGATTCATGGTATTAAGCAAGCTACGCAGGTAGTTGTTTTACCAGAAATGTTCTCTACAGGGTTTAGCATGCAACCTGCTCAACTAGCCGAAAAAATGGATGGGAACACTGTTTTATGGATGAAAAAAATGGCATCGGAAAAGAAAATAATTGTAACAGGAAGTGTTATTATTGAAGAAGAAGGATGCTATTATAACCGCCTTTTATGGGTGCTTCCCAATGGTCATATTGGTTATTATGATAAGCGACATCGGTTTGCTTTTGCCGGAGAAGACCAACACTATACAGCAGGTAATAAAAGATTAATTACGTCGGTAAACGGCTGGAAAATAAACTTGCAAATATGTTATGATTTGCGCTTTCCCGTATGGGCAAGACAACAAACAACAGATGGTCTGGAATATGATCTATTGATTTATGTAGCCAATTGGCCGGCACGAAGAAGCCATGCCTGGAAACAATTACTAATAGCAAGAGCCATAGAGAACCAATGCTATGTGATTGGTGTTAATAGGGTTGGGGAA
>JAIEQT010000528.1 GCA_019747455.1 Chitinophagaceae bacterium
GTAATAAAGAAGTAAAGCACTTGGTCGTTAAGCTTATCGGCTTCATCCAAAATAATAATTGGGTTTTCCATTTTTCGCAATATCCCAACTACATAATCCATCATTTCTGATACATTGTAGCCCAAATTGTCTTTACCCATTACCTCCAAAAGCTTAGCTAAAAACATCTTTCTATTAAAGTACTCAGCACAGCTTAAGTGAAATGCGTTCTTATTTTCACTTGCGTAATACTTAGCACTTGCCGACTTTCCTGAACCTGCAGAACCTGTAATGGCATATACATTTGCATACTTTTGTGCGTCAGCAAATACCAGTTCAAGCTTTTTGAAGTCAGATGTTCTCACTATCTGCCAACCTTGTTTATTTTCGCTCCATCCTATTTGCTTGCCTACATTTCGCCACATCTCATCGCTAATGTTCTGCCATTTATCTTTTCTAATATTGATAATTGTAGCCTCTCCAACATTTACCAAACTGTTAACTGCTTTGGCTTGGCTTGGGAATTTTTCACAATAAGCATTCAATGCCTCTTGTATTTGTTTCTTTTGTAAATCGTTCATTATCTTAATTTTTTATTATTTTTGTTCCCTAAATAAAAATCACTATGGCACTTGAAATAATATTTTCTATTAGTTGTATTCGTAATTACAAAACCCTAAATAGTGTAGCCTTTCACAAGCAAGCACTTCCTCATTTAGTTAAACTTTTAAATTGTACAGCCGAACACACTTTTGATGAAATATCTCCTGAAATGGTAGATGGAAACATCTATTTAAAACGCTACCAATACAAAGCATTCTTTGCCGTACCATGCAAAAACCTTACGGAAGTTGGCTTATTGGCTGCCCTTTTTCATTCACTAGCGGGGCTTTATGAGTGCAATTACGAAACTGAGAAAGTCTATTCGGCTTCTTAAACAACCCCAACCAAAACACCTTGAAACGGCTAATAAAATTTCTACCATCACCGCCACCCTCATTGCTGGGCTTACCTTGTTTCGATAATTTATTGCTTTTCCAAGTAAAAGCATTTTCAAACTCATCTACAGCCGACCCTAACGAATCAAGCCTATTTCTTACCAACTTATAATCCTTATATACAATCTCTCCATCACGTCTCACAATTCGCTCAATTACTTGAGGGCATTGCTTGTTTTCTTCTACTCCTGCATATCTCACTATGGTCTCAACCTCTAGTTTCCATGTAATTACATCTTCCTTATTCATTATCTTTGTTCTTTAAAATTTTAAAACTTACCAAACCTTAATTCAAATTATTATGGGATATTCTCCACATGAAATTGAAATGTATCAATTCAAAATAGAAGGGCTTGATAATGTATTCAAACAAGCAAAATCCCTTGTTTCAACTTGCAAATGCCCTGTTCATAACAAAAAGGTATCTTTAGATTATGATTACACAGAAGATTACCAAACTCGTATTTTTCTAAAAAAATACTGTTGTATCGACTTTGCTAATCAAATTGTGGCTACCCTTACAGATGCTCAACTATTTGATTTGGTAGAGATTTAGCCCCACAATAAGATTTAAAAACCTTCATGTGTAACTTATTTATCTTTACAATCGCCAAATTCTTAACAGTTTGGCGGTTTGGTTTTTCCTTTTCACATTCGGCTATTACCTTTTGAGCCGCTTCAATAATTTGCTTCATATCAGCTTTTATCGCTTCATAATCCGCTACATCTTTTCTTTTACTGTTCATTATCTTTGTTCTTTAAAATTTTAAAACTTACACCATGACTGAATTAAATTTAGCTCTCCAAGATTTACAAGAACTTGCCAATAAAAGAGATACCCTCGTAATTGACTTTACCAAACAACTACTCATTATTGCCGTTAGCTTATTGGGGCTCTTAGTGTCGCTTCACAGCTCATCTGTTTCTCTCCACAACTGGGGCAGTATAGCCTTTTGCATTGCAATCGTATCAATTTCGGGTGGTATCCTTTGTTCATCCACCTACCTATTTTCTTCAGTGTCTCTTGGTCGATATATGGTTCACAAGCAAAAACAGGACATAATACAACTCCTTGAAAATCCCTTTTATAAACGGAAGCCTTTCGTTGCCGAACCAAAAAAGCTATATAAGTATGCCGAAACCGCCTCTTATATTCTCTACCTAATATCATTAATCGCCTTATCATCTTATGCCTTCTTTATAGCTTAAATTTACCAACCAATTCCGCATCTGTCCCCCTCCTTCCTCCCAGTAGAGACAAGGCATGCCTTGTCTTAAATACTTTTTATAATTGATCCCAAATACTATACTCATCATCCTCATCCCTTTTTCCAGTTACCAGCTCCAGCAAATAGCCATCCTCCGCCTGTTGCTTAAGTTCCTTCACTGAGCTAGGGTCAAGCAATACCATTTCATTGTCAATCTTTACCTTTTTCAGCCTAGTTTTTCGGTCATCGCTACGCTTAGCCATCTCGTCAAAAAGTTCTTTTTTCTCGGCAAATACCTGATTCAAATACATTCTACTACCTTCTGTAGCATCAGCCAAAGCCCTACTGTGTAGCCTAGCTTCTCTACCAATCAGCCTAATTTTTTCATGATCAGTAACCAACACCCTACTCATATCATAAGGGTCATATATAACACTCACATTCATACCAATGTACTCGTGCAGTTGCTTGGTTTCAAGG
>JAIEQT010000376.1 GCA_019747455.1 Chitinophagaceae bacterium
AGAAACCCATGTACGCCACCGTGCCCATGTAAGCGAAGGTAAATTGTACTATAAAGGAAAGCTGGTAGCTGAAAAAGCACCCTTAAAAGCATAACTTTTAGTTCAATTTATTAATGTAGCTTGCTGGCATGAATATAGGTTTAGACATGATGGGGGGTGACTTTGCACCGCTTGAAGCGGTTAAGGGAATCCAACGTTTTTTAACAACTAATTTCAACGCACAGTTATATTGTATAGGTGATGAAGCACTGGTGCAGCCTCTTGTAAAGGAGCTGGGTGTTTCCTCACCTAATTTGCATTTTATACATGCTCCCGAAGTTATTGGTTATCACGAGCATCCAACCAAAGCCTTAAGAGAAAAACAAAAATCATCTATTAGTATTGGTTTTCATTTATTAGCCTCAGGCAAAATTGATGCCTTCATAAGCGCCGGAAACACTGGTGCCATGTTAGTGGGTGCCATGTTCAGTATAAAATCTATTCCGGGTGTACTTCGGCCTACAATCGCTACCGTTATGCCCAAGTTAAATGGAGATACTGGCGTTTTACTAGATGTGGGACTTAATGCCGATTGCAAACCTGAACAATTAAACCAGTTCGCTATTCTAGGCAGTTTATATGCTGAATATATTTTAGGCATTAAAGAACCTGGTGTGGGGTTAATTAATGTTGGAGAAGAAGAAGGAAAAGGTAATTTATTGGCGCAGGCAACCTACCCCCTATTAAAAGAAAATACACAGATACATTTCAAAGGAAATATTGAAGGAAGAGATTTATTAGGCAATAAAGCCGATGTAATGGTATGCGATGGATTTACCGGAAATATCATTCTTAAATTAGCAGAATCCTTTTACGATGCAGCCGTAGCAAGAGGCGTAGGTAATGATGCTTATTTTAGCAGATTTCATTATGAAAACTACGGTGGTACCCCCGTATTAGGCGTAGCCAAGCCCGTTATTATTGGTCATGGTATCAGTACTGCTAAAGCTTTCAGCAATATGATCAGCTTGGCTGCTAAAATGATTGAGAGCGATATCTGTACTAAAATGGCCAATTCTTTTCAGTCTTAACAATTTCTACTTTTAATATCGAGTACCAACCTGTAAACCGTACATTTGCGCAAACAAGTGTTAGTTTTTATGTGGAAGAAAAATGTTCTCGAAACCATTGGCAATACCCCGCTCATTCAGCTAAATAAAATAACAGCTCAACTACCTGCTACCGTTTTAGCGAAAGTAGATTATTTTAATCCGGGCAACTCCATCAAAGACAGGATGGCCTTGAAGATGGTAGAAGTAGCAGAAAAAGAAGGCAAATTAAAACCCGGAGGAACCATCATCGAATGTACCAGCGGTAATACCGGAATGGGTTTAGCCCTAGCAGCTTGTGTAAAAGGATATAAATGCATTTTCACTACTACCGATAAACAGAGTAAAGAAAAGATGGATATCCTAAAAGCCGTGGGTGCCGAAGTGGTTGTTTGTCCTACTAATGTTGAACCCGACGACCCCCGCAGCTATTATTCTGTAGCCCGAAGATTAGCCAAAGAAATACCTAACTCCTATTTCTGTAACCAGTATGATAACTTAGCCAACCGCTTAGCTCATTACGAATCAACCGGACCCGAAATTTGGGAACAAACAGAAGGTAAAATAACGCACTTGGTTTGTACCGCAGGTACAGGCGGAACCATTACCGGTACTGCCATGTATCTGAAAGAAAAGAATCCCAATATTCAGATATGGGCCATCGATGTATATGGTAGTTTACTAACGCACTATTTTCAAACCGGTAAAATAGATATGAGTTATGTGCATCCTTATATCAGTGAAGGTTTTGGGGAAGATTTTGTACCCGAGAATTATAAAATGGATGTGATTGATCATTTTGAACAAGTAACTGATAAAGACGGTGCCGTAATGGCCAGAAGAATTGCCAAGGAAGAAGGCTTATTCTGCGGATATAGTGCCGGCAGCTGTTTGCAAGGCTTGATGCAGTTAAAAAATAGATTGAAAAAAGAAGATCTGGTTGTTTGTATTTTTCATGATCATGGCAGTCGTTATGTAGGAAAAATTTATAACGATCAGTGGATGGTTGAAAGAGGATTTTTAGAAGTGAAATCTTTTAGAGATATTGTAAGCACAAGAGCTGGTAAAAAATTAATCACCGTGGATATGGCACAAACTGTTTCGGAAGCAGTAGAACTCATGAAAAAATATGAGATTGAGCACATACCTGTAACAAAAGGAGATACCATTTCAGGAAGTATTAGCGAAGCAGGTTTATTTTTAAAAGTCTTTAATAACCCCGAAATAAAGAATGCCACTGTTGAAACCGTTATGGAACAAGCATTTCCAGTTGTTGAATTTTCTACACCGGTAGAAAAAATTGGAACATTGATTAATAAAGAGAATGGTGCCGTACTGGCGAAAGACGAAAAAGGAGATTACCATATTGTAACCAAGTATGATGTTATTCAGAGTTTGGCTAAATAAATACTTATGATTTCAGTGCGACATACCGTTTTTATGAGTGTTGCGGAAGAACTAAGTTTTTCAAAAGCAAGTCAATTTTTATTTATTTCTCAACCTGCTATTAGCAAGCATATTCGCTTATTAGAAGCTTCGTATAAAACAAAATTGTTTGAAAGAAATGGCTTACAAATT
>JAIEQT010000485.1 GCA_019747455.1 Chitinophagaceae bacterium
TACCACGTCTCCATTAGAAGGTGGCTTAGGATGGATCACAAAATTCACCAAAGAATTTACAGCCAAAGAGATCATTGCCGCACAAAAAGCTGCCGGTGTAAGCAGAAAGTTAGTAGGGTTTGAAATGATAGATCGCGGTATTCCCCGTCACGATTATATAATCAAAGATAATACCGGTAACCCCATTGGTAAAGTAACCAGCGGTACCCAATCACCTTCTTTATCAAAAGCTATTGGTTTAGGTTATGTAGCAACCTCGCATGCCGCTATTGATAGCGAAATTTATATTGATATCCGCAATTCACTGGTGAAAGCAAAAGTAGTGAAGTTGCCGTTTGGGGCGTAGGGTTTACGTATTTCGAGTTGCGGGATTCGAGTTGCGGATTTAGAGATATTTTATAATTTTAATCGTGAAAACCCGTAACACGAATCTCGTAACCGAATGATTACTACTTATAACGGCATACCTGCCTTCTACGCTAAAAATCAACAAGCTTGGCGCAAGTGGCTCGAGAAAAATCACGCTTCTCAAAAAGCAGTTTGGCTAATTATTTACAAGAAGGAGTCGGGTATACCAAGCATTTATTACCCTGAAGCAGTGGATGAAGCCCTGTGTTTTGGCTGGATATATAGTAAACCTAATAAACGGGATGAAGAAAGTTACTATCAGTTTTTCTCTCAAAGAAAGCCTAAGAGTAATTCGAGTGCAGTTAACAAAAAAAAGGTTGAAAAATTATTAGCAGAGAACAAAATAGCTAAACAATATTTTGAGGCTTTTCCCCCTTCAACTAAAAAAGGTATTTATGAATGGATTCAAAATGCCAAAACACCAGCTACCCGCGAAAAGCGAGTTGCAGAAACCGTTTCCAAAGCTTCTCAAAATATCCGGGCCAATCAATATAAGCAGCGTAAGTAGTAAAATATTAAGCGCTTTTTGCTCGTTACTATCACATGTTGAAGAAATATAGCTTAATCCTTTCTTTATTATTAATACTACTTGTTTCTTGTCATCGTAAATCTACCCCCGCCGGCTTCCGCTCCGAAACTGAAACAGGCTATGCCTCGTTCTATGCCGATAAATTTGAAGGAAGAAAAACAGCCAACGGAGAGATCTTCAACCAATCTAAACTAACTGCAGCCCATAAAAAACTTCCATTTGGCACACAAGTAATGGTAACGAATTTAGCCAATGGTAGATCTGTACAAGTTCGTATTAATGATCGCGGCCCTTTTGTTAGTGGCCGAATCATAGACCTCACCAAAGCTGCAGCTAAAGAAATCGATATGCTTGGGGCGGGAGTAGCGAAGGTAAGGATTAGGTTTAAACGATAAAGTCACTTATTGAAGCTGGAATCTTCAATCTGGAAACTGAAAACTGATTTTTCTACCGTTGACATTATGCCAGATTGAAGATTGAAGACTGAAGATTCATAATTGACTACTCCTCCTGAACAATCGATACTTTATTATTATCAACTATCCTATATCCATAATCATAACAATACAAATATGTTTCTCTATTATCTTTCTCTTGTTGATGCGTATAATAAGAAAAACTAAACCCTTGAACAAATAACTCTTTGAAAGAAACCTCTTGCACTTGCTTATTAGCCGAATAAGCTGCAGCTAATATTTTCCGGTTCTTTTGTAAATGGTAATTGATACGCCTAACATAATTCACATCTACTGTTGCCATTGTATTGTGATAACTACTTCTGCAATACCCATTACAGAATTTTTTGTCGGTACGACCGTAAATTCCCTTCTTACAGTACAAACATTGCTTTGCTGGTTCCATATGATTTGTATAGTGGGTTACCTAAGCAAAATAACTATTCAGTAAAAAAAATTATGCGTAGAAATACCTAATCTACAAAATGAAATCACGGTTTTATGAAAGCTACCGGTAAACAAACATTTACTAACGTAAGTATCTGTTTAATATGCTATTATCAATATCAACTATCCCATATTTACATTCTAAAAAAGAAAATATGAAAAACAAAGTTCAGTTAATCGGCAACCTCGGGCAAAACCCGGATATTAAGAATATTGGTGAAGACAAACGTGTTGCCCACCTTAGCGTTGCCACCAATGAAACTTATAGAAATTCTAAAGGGGAAAAAGTGACTGATACGCAATGGCATAATGTAGTTGCCTGGGGAAAATTAGCCGATATCGCGGAAAAACTATTAGTAAAAGGAACAGAAGTTGTTGTAGAGGGAAAGTTAATAAGCAGATCTTATGTAGACAAGCAAGGGGTAAAAAGATATATAACCGAAGTGCAAGCTAATGAATTATTGGTGCTAACGAAGAAAGTTAATTGAAGGAAAGTCAGTTGTCAGTAGGTAAATACACTTCATACCCTATTGACTACTGACTATTCACTACTACTAAATATAATAAGGATGTATTAACCAATATACAACCGGGCCAGTTATAGCTACATATAGCCATAAAGGCCAGGTAATTCTGGCAAGCTTTTTATGTAATACAAATTCTGCCGTAAGTGCACGATAAGCTGTGTACAAAATGAATGGAAGAATTACTGCTGCTAAGAAAATATGGGTAATTAAAATAAAGTAATAAATATATCTGAGTTTACCAACAGCTAATTTTTCTTCTTCCACAACTAATCCGTCATGATCTATATCACCAAACTTCGCATCTCCTGCCAAC
>JAIEQT010000510.1 GCA_019747455.1 Chitinophagaceae bacterium
TCAATTCATCTCTGATAGCGATGGCACGTATATAATCTTCTTGTTCTAATACCTCATTGAGAAGCAGGTTAAGCTCTTCTATATTCATAGCGCTTAGGTCTTCTCTGGGAGCTCCTGTTTCTTCAACGCCACCCACGGCTTCTTTTTTCTTAGGATTACCATCATCCATCATGATACCTGCATTTTCGAGGATATTTTCATAGGTGTAGATAGGGCAGCCGAACCGAACGGCAAGGGCTAGTGCGTCGCTGGTTCTGCTATCTATTTCCACGGTATCATTTTCCGTATAACAAACTAATTTGGAATAGAAAATACCTTCTTGTAAATCGCTGATAATGATTTCCTGCAATTCAACAGCAAAGGCATTCATGAAGTTCTTCATTAAATCGTGGGTTAGTGGTCTGCTAGGTTGCATATGTTCTAAGGCAACAGCAATTGCTTGTGCTTCAAAACCACCAATTACAATGGGTAGGCGACGGAGTCCGTTTATTTCACCCAAAACAACCGCATACGAATGCGTTTGGGTTATGCTATGAGAGAGGGCCACAATTTCAAGTTCAATCTTCTTCATAATACCCGCGAAATTAACTCAAAAAAGACCAAAATAAATGGCTACCCTTTTTGTTTCTTTAACCAGGTATCGAAAATAAAAGTGCCAAAAGGGAAAAAAGCAGCTAAGAGTGCATAGAAAAAGCTTCTATAGGTCCAGTTGTACTCCTCTTTGGCGGTATAGGCCTGATATATATATAAAATGAATAGGATGCCATGCGTCCAGCCGCAAACTTTTACCGGTGCAGGATTACCGGTACAATATGTAAGCGGCATCGCAATACCCAGTAAAACCAAGAGAGAGGTACCTTCGGCAAAACCGATCAGTCTTAACCTGCCAATAGTACTATCGATTAGTTTACGCATATGAGTGGTAACAAAGCTATTACCTATTTGATGAAAACCACCGTTTTGCAAGTAAAGAGTTCATTAACTCCTTAGTTTTTTTCATAAAGCAGTCATTTGTTTGTCTTGTACCTTTGATAAAATTGAATTTATGCCTCTTTACAAAATAGCAGCACTACCAACTTCTCAACTGATAGAAGGGTATACAGCCCAGTTTATACATACGGCTTCTGCAACCTATTCTCATGTTACGGTAGCGGCGGGTGCTCATTTGCCATTACATCAGCATATTCATGAGCAGGTATCTTATGTGATAAGTGGAGAGTTTGAACTTACCGTAGACGGGGTGGCGCATAGGCTGGTAGCTGGACAAGTATTCGTTATTCCTTCGAACACACCACATAGCGGATTGGCCATTACAGACTGTTTCTTGCTGGATGTATTTACACCCAGAAGAGAAGATTATGTAGCGAAGGGTGGGGTAGAGATATAATTCAATCTTCAATCTTCAATCTGAAATTTTCAATTAAAGAACAAAACAGATTGAAGATTGTGAATTGAAGATTTTATCCCGCTGCATGTAACTTCTTAATCTCTGCTGTTAACTGCGGTACTACTTCAAAAGCGTCGCCAACAATACCATAGTCGGCAGCTTTGAAGAAAGGGGCTTCGGGATCTTTATTGATTACCACAATTACTTTACTTCTATTTACACCGGCTAGATGCTGGATGGCTCCGGATATACCGATAGCGATATATAAGTTTGGCGCTATTTGTACACCTGTTTGTCCAACATGCTCATGATGCGGTCTCCAATGCGCATCACCAACCGGTCTGCTACAAGCTGTTGCAGCACCTAATTCTTTAGCAAGATCGAGTAGGATTCCCCAGTTTTCAGGTCCTTTCAAACCTCTACCACCACTTACTACAATATCGGCTTCTGTTAATGGAATTTCTCCGGTTACTTTATTTACTGCCGTAACTTTTACTTTAGGGGCATCTACTGTAATATTCAGCGCGTTAACGGTTGCGGTACCTTCTCCGGCTATAGTGGTGTAGCTATTAGGGTTTAAAGAAATTACTTTAATAGGGGAGTTGATACGCACATTGGCAAAAGCTTTTCCGGAGAATACGGTTTTCTTAACAACAAAACCATTTGATGTATCGGGTAGTGCACAGGCGCCTGCCACAAGTCCGGCTTTTAAGCGCGCGGCTACGCGCGCGGCAACGGCTTTCCCGGTTTGATTATGAGAGAAAACGATAACGCTCGCTCCGCTCGCGTTGGCTGCTTCTGCAATTACCTTAGCATATACTTGCGCATCTACATGATCTAAATTGCTATTGGCTATCTGATGAATATTGCTTACGCCATATTTACCTAAAGCGGCAAGGTCATCCGTTACATTGCCAAGTACAACGCCTTCCGCCGCAACGCCTAGTTGCGCAGCTAACTTAGCGCCATACGTTAATACTTCCAAAGAAGATTTTTTTACATGGCCATCGGCCTGATCTATGAATATGAGAACTGACATATTGAGTTATTATGTTATTAAATTTTTAATCTGAAATCTTCAATCTAGAATCTGTTTTCTTCCATTGAAGATTCCAGATTGTAGATTATTAAATGGCTTTCGCTTCTTCGTGTAATAAACGAACTAGCTCGGCAACATTATCGGGAGCTACTAATTTAACACCTGCCTTTGCCGGTGGTAATTCAAAGCTTACAATATTCGTTAATGCCTCAATAGCTTCAGGTTCATTAACTTTTAAGGGTTTGGTTCGTGCCGCCATA
>JAIEQT010000356.1 GCA_019747455.1 Chitinophagaceae bacterium
AAAGGATTACGTACCCTTATTGTAGAGAGAGGTAAATATGTAGAACATAAAAAAGATTACCCTACGGCCATGTTGAATCCCTGGGATTTTCCGCATCGAAATAGAATTCCTCCTCCCGAAGCCGATAAAAGCCCTATTGTTAGTCATTGCTATGCTTTCACGGAAGCTTCAAAACACTTTTTTGTAAAAGATTATGAACATCCTTACATACAAGAAAAACCTTTTAGCTGGATACGTGGCTATCAGTTAGGTGGTAAGAGTTTATTATGGGCAAGGCAAACCCAACGATGGAGTAAATACGATTTTGAAGGCCCGAAAAGAGATAGCTATGCCGTTGATTGGCCGATACGATACGATGACCTAGCACCCTGGTATTCATATGTGGAACGATTTGCGGGAATAAGCGGGAATAAAGATGGGCTCGAAGTGTTACCTGACGGTGATTTTTTACCGGCCTGGGATATGAATGATGCAGAAAAAGAATTGCAGCAAAAAATTATGACTGCCTATCCGGATAGGCATGTGATAAAGGGTAGATGTGCACACTTAACATCGCCACAGCCCTTGCATTTGGAACAAGGAAGAGGCAAATGTATGGCGCGTAATTTATGCGAAAGAGGTTGCCCCTTCGGAGCCTACTTTAGTTCTAACAGCAGCACTATTCCGGCTGCACAGAAAACGGGAAATCTACACATTCAAACAGATGCTGTTGTTGATTCTTTATTGTATGATGAGCAGGAAAATAAAGTTACAGGAGTACGGGTGGTAAACACAATTACCCATGAAGTAACCATTTATAAAGCACGAATCATTTTTGTAAATGCGGCTTGTTTAAACACGAATCTAATTTTATTGAATTCAAAAACAACCCGATTCCCCAATGGCTTAGGTAATGATAATGGCTTACTGGGAAAATATATTGCTTTTCATAATTATCGCGGAACGATAACTGCTTCTTATGATGGACCTATGGATCGTTATTATGTTGGAAGAAGGCCAACACAGGTAATGATGCCGAATTTCAGAAATGTATATCAACAGGAAACTGATTTCAAACGTGGATACATGGTACATTTCAGCGCGGGAAGAAGAAGGGGCGTTCCTGTTGATGGAATTGGAGCCAACCTCAAGGAGAGTTTGGCAGAGGCTGGTGCATGGGGTATTTATATGATGATGCAAGGAGAAACTATTCCGAAAGAAACGAATCGGGTTTATTTAAGTGATACGGAAAAGGATGCCTGGGGTATTCCGCAACTGGTTACTGATGTGAGTTATGACGATAATGACGAGAAACTATTGGCCGACTTTTTTAAAGAAGGTAAAGCTATGCTTGAAAAAGCAGGATGTACTAATATTCAAACCCATGATAGTAAACAAGCACCGGGATTAGATATTCATGAAATGGGCGGAGTACGTATGGGGCGCGATCCTAAAACTTCTTTATTAAATGAGTGGAACCAATTACATCAATGTAAAAATGTTTTTGTAACTGATGGTGCCTGTATGACGTCTACCGGAACACAAAATCCTTCTTTAACTTTTATGGCTTTAACAGCTCGTGCGGCTGACTATGCCGCTCATCAGTATAAAGAAAATAAACTCTAACTATTTTAATTTCCAAAGTTGACCTTCATATAGAAAAGGTGTTAGCTCAATATAATAGGTATCGGGCTCGGAAATGAAATCATATTGTTTATGATAGTATTGCGCTAGCCAATTATTCATTTTTTCTTTGGCAAAAAACCAACATGCGTAAGAGGCATCAAGCCCATAAAATACAGGTGGCACATGTTGAATAGTAATACGATCCGTGTCTCTGCCTGAATAGCCAACAAAATCCAGGAGTAAGTAGGGGATCCCGGTTTGTTTCACAGTATGTAATAATTGATATGGGTCGTTTATGTATTGAAGTACATTACAAAAAATTAGGATATTCGGTTTTTGTTCTTTAATACATGAAGCGATGTTATCGTAAAATCTTAATTGAGTGGATTCAAAATGTTCTTTACCGGCCGCTACATAGTTCGGCTGCTCAATAATATTCCAAACTAAGCTGTTCAGTCCATCTAAAAAAGGAAGATTTTGAAAATAAGTAGTACCTAAAGATCCGCCAAAGTCGATTACATTTAAATGCCCGTTATTTCTAGAAGCTATTAATAAAAGCGAGTTCAATAAATTAAAATTCATTTTTACGGTATCGTATTCAATACCATCACGTTCATAAGCAATCTCTTTATCACGTACTTTTTTTGTGGTACTGATAATTTTTTCTAAAATGGCTTGCGCATCGTAACCGATTGCTTTTTGTTTTGCTTCCTCAAAACTTGTATAATCACCTTTCCAACCATATTTAAAACTATACCAACGAAGTGTATTAACTATGGGGGGTATGAATTGTTTAAAGAAACGACGCATACATTTTATTTTCCCTGTTCTTTTTTTACCTCGTTTAGGTAATCTATGCTCTTGCCTCTGGCAATACTTAAGCTTTTCCACTGATCGCCGGTAAATATTTTACCGAGATATACTATTTGTCCTACATGATAAGGGTAATGAGCTAATTGCCTGAGTATGGCATCATATACTAACAAAGGCTCTGTTCGGATAGTGATGGTCTTTAATAAATCTTCGGGTTGTAAACTGTTCAGCGTATCGAATAAACATGTCCATCCATCTTCCCAGAAAGCAAGCACATC
>JAIEQT010000083.1 GCA_019747455.1 Chitinophagaceae bacterium
TGTTGAACTACCTCATATATACACCGTAACCAGTGGATTGTCTGTGAAAGATCAAGTATTGATCGAAGGGTTACGTAAAGTAAAAAATGGCGATCATGTGAAAATCAAGATCAAACCTTATAGCGAAGTGATAGAAGAATTGAAAAATCTTCATGCAGAGTAGTATGCTACAAACCATTATTCAATTCTTTAAATCCAATTAACGTATGTTTAGTAAATTTATACAGAGGCCGGTGCTGGCAATTGCCTTATCCCTTGCGATTGTTTTTTTGGGAGCACTGGCTATTACAAACAGGCCTATTTCGCAATTTCCTGAAATTGCCCCCCCCCAGGGTAAATATATTCCTTACATTTCCCGGTGCTAACGCAGATGCTTTAGTAAAATCTACGCTTGTGATCATGGAGCGCGCCATTAACGGTGTGCCCGGTATGCAGTACATGATGTCCGACGCTACCAGTGCGGGTGAAGCTACTATACAAATTATTTTTGAACAGGGTATAGATCCTTTTGTAGCCGCTACCCGTGTAAAATCTAGGATAGATCAAATTTGGGCTAACTTACCCATACTCGTACAACGTGAGGGCGTTATTGTAACGCCGGTTCAGCCAAGCATGCTCATGTATGTAAACTTTTTTAGTACCGTTAAAGACTTCGACCAAAAGTTTTTATTCACCTATGCAGATAATAAAGTAGTTCCTGAATTATATCGTATTCCGGGGGTGGGTCGTTCTGAAATTATCGGTAACAGAGCATTTGCCATGCGTGTTTGGTTAAACCCCGATAGAATGAGGGCTTACAATATCTCTTCAGATGATGTGCTGAAGGCTATCGAGGAACAGAGTGTATTAGGTAGACCCGGTCGGGTGGGTTTAAGCTCCGGTAAAACCGCACAATCACTTGAATATGTTTTTACCTATCAAGGTTGGTATAATAAGCCGGAAGAATATAGAGAGATTATTATCAAAGCAAATCCGAATGGTGAAATTTTAAAACTTAAAGACATTGCCAAAGTAGATATCGGTAGTGAATTCGTTGATATCTATACCAATAAAGATGGTTATCCTGCAGCAGCATTGGTAGTAAAACAAAATCCGGGTACAAATTCCAATAAAATTATTGCAGATGTAAAAGCGAAGTTGGAAGAGATGAAAAAAGATTTTCCACCCGGTATGGATTATGAGATCAATTATGATGTGTCGAATTTTGTGAATGCTTCTATTGATCAAGTTTTACATACACTACTGGAAGCATTCATCTTAGTATCGTTGGTTGTATTCCTTTTTCTGGGCGATTGGCGCTCTACATTGATACCTACATTGGCTGTACCTGTTTCACTTATCGGTGCTTTCTTATTCATGCAGTTTTTTGGTGTAAGCATCAATCTTGTAACACTATTTGCCTTGGTATTAGCTATTGGCGTTGTGGTAGATGATGCTATTGTTGTTGTTGAGGCCGTACACGTTAAGATGGCTGAAGAACATCTATCTCCATATCAGGCAGTTAAAAAAGTGATGAGTGAAATTAGTGGTGCTATTATAGCTATTACCCTCATTATGACAGCTGTGTTTGTACCGGTAACTTTTATGAGCGGTCCGGTTGGGGTTCTATACAGACAATTTGCTATTACCATGGCATCTGCGATTATACTATCAGGTGTTGTGGCACTTACACTTACGCCCGTTTTATGTGCAATGATTTTGCAAAACACGCACGGACAAGCTCGTAAAAAAACACCGATCAATCTATTCATTGATTGGTTCAATCGCATTTTCGAAAAACTGTTAGGTAAGTACACTAAGTTTTTAGGCTATATCGTTCATCGTAGGATACTAACATTCGGAATACTCATTGCGTTTGGATTTGGTGTTGTTGGGGTAGATAAAGTTTTACCAGCTGGCTTTATTCCGGGAGAGGATCAGGGACAGATTTATGCTATTATTCAAACCCCTCCGGGAACAACTTTAGAACGTACCAATGCTGTATCACTGGAACTTCAAAAAATAGCCAAATCGGTAAAAGGGGTGAAATCGGTAACGGCTATGGCAGGTTATGAAATCTTAACAGAAGGGCGCGGTTCTAATGCGGGTACTTGTTTGATCAATTTGAAAGATTGGTCGGAGCGTAAAGAATCCGTAAAAGAAATAATGGAGGAGCTCGAAGAAAAAACGCATAACATAGGAGCCACTATAGAATTCTTTGAGCCGCCGGCTGTACCCGGTTACGGTGCTTCAGCTGGTTTTGCAGTTAGATTATTAGATAAAAGTATTGATGTTGATTATCAAAAATTTGATCAGGTCAACCAAGACTTTTTAGCTGCGTTGAAAAAGAGAAAAGAAATAACCGGTTTATTTAGTTTTTATTCCGCTAAATATCCGCAATATGAATTAAAGGTTGATAATCTCTTAGCCATGCAAAAAGGTGTTTCAGTGGGCGATGCCATGGAAAACCTGAATGTAATGCTTGGTAGTACGTATGAGCAAGGCTTTATTCGGTTCAATAACTATTATAAAGTGTATACGCAAGCTGATCCCTCTTTCAGAAAAGAGCCTAGCGATGTGTTGAAACTGTTTATAAAAAATGACCAAGGACAAATGGTGCCCTATTCCTCTTTCATGACCATTAAAAAAACACAGGGACCAAATGAAATTGAACGATACAACCTGTATACATCGGCATTGATCAATGGTGTTCCCTCGCCCGGTTATA
>JAIEQT010000519.1 GCA_019747455.1 Chitinophagaceae bacterium
ATGGATGCGCGATTGTGATGGAAACCAAAACAGGTAAAATAAAAGCTATTGCTAACCTTGGTAAAAGAAGTGAAGGAAATTATTGGGAAGATTTGAATTATGCCATCACACCCAGCGAGCCCGGTTCTACTTTTAAGTTGGCTACTTTACTGGCATTATTAGAAGATAAGAAAATTAACCTAAATCAATATATCAATTTAGAAAATGGGGTTTGGAAAGTGGCCGGTATCACTGTATTCGATTCTGAACAGCATAGTGTTAATGAGGTAACTGTAAAACAAGCTTTTGAGTTAAGCTCTAATGTTGCTATGGCTAAATTAGCCACTACCCATTATGGAGGTAATCCAAATCAATTTTTAAAACGCATAGCGCAAATGCGTATCGATAGTATTACCGGTATTGATTTAGTTGGGGAAAGAAAACCAACTATTTATAGACCCGGAACAAAACTATTCGGTCCAACCACCATTCCCTGGATGAGCTTCGGGTATAATATTGCTATTAGTCCACTCCAAACTACCATGCTGTACAATGCTATAGCCAATGGTGGTAGGATGATGAAACCCTATTTGGTTAGTGGTATAAAAGAAGAGGGTATTACTATTAAATCAATAAATCCTGTTGTAGTACGGGAAGAAGTTTGCAGTAAACAGACCTTATTACTGCTAAAAGCTTGCTTGGAAGGGGTATGTACAAACGGAACCGCTAAAGCATTATTTGCAGATGTTCCGTATAAAGTAGCGGGTAAAACCGGCACTGCATTAGTGGCAGACGGTAATAAAGGATACGCTAATAGAATATATCAATCTTCTTTTGCCGGTTATTTTCCGGCTGATAATCCCCAATATACCTGTGTGGTAGTTATCAAAAATAAACCCTTCGCACCTGTGTATTATGGGGCGGCAGTTGCCGGACCAGTTTTTAAAGAAATCGCAGATCGGTTATATAGTACTTATATACGGAACGGGAAACCTAAACAATCTGCTATTAATAAAGATAGTATCGCTTTTCTGTACACAACGTATAAAGAAGATTTGCAACAACTATCAAAAGCATTTCAACTTAATTACAAAGACTCTACCGGTCGTGCGGATGAATGGGGTACTATTTCGGGAATCAAAAAATCGTTGGTATTGCAAAAGAAACCTGTTGTTAATAATACTATGCCTGTTTTAAAAGGTATGGGTTTAAAAGACGCTGTATACCTCTGTGAAGAAATGGGTCTTATGGTAAGTGTAAAAGGAAGAGGAAGGGTTAATGAACAATCTATTTTACCAGGGCAAACCATTGCCAAGGGGCAAATCATTCAATTATTATTAAATTAATATGCAACTCCATCAACTCATACAATCTATTTCACCTAAACAAATATTAGGTGATATGCATATTGTTATTGATGCCATTGATATTGATTCTCGTAAAGTTAAGCAAGGCTCACTATTTGTTGCTATTAAGGGTGTACAAGCCGATGGACATACATTCATTGAGAAAGCTATTGAACAAGGAGCCGTAGCTATTCTTTGTGAGATATTGCCAACCCAAATCCATGCGGGTGTATCCTATATTCAAGTTGCGAATGCACAGGAAGCGGTAGCTTATATAGCTACTTCGTTTTATGCAAACCCTTCTTCTCATATTAAACTTGTTGGCGTTACCGGTACTAACGGTAAAACAACTATTGCTACACTCCTTTTCAAATTATTCAGATCATTGGGTTATCGATGTGGCTTGATTAGTACGGTCCAAAATCAAATTGATGATGAGATCATTCCTGCAACTCATACTACACCGGATGTAATTAGCTTAAATGCATTGTTGAAGCGAATGGTTGAAGCCGGATGCTCACATGTTTTTATGGAGTGTAGTAGCCATGCTATACACCAACATCGTATTACAGGCTTAACGTTTGCAGGCGCTTTATTTAGTAATATCACGCACGATCATTTGGATTATCACAAAACATTCGATGAATATATTCGGGTTAAGAAATCTTTTTTTGATCATTTACCCGCTAATGCATTTGCTATTTCTAATGCAGATGATAAACGGGGAGAAGTGATGCTACAAAATACCACTGCCCAAAAATATCTCTATAGTTTAAAAACTGTAGCTCCTTTTAAAGGAAAAATTTTAGAAAATGCACTTACCGGATTAGTCATGTTAGTAAATGATAAGGAAGTACATTTTAGATTGATAGGAGAATTTAATGCATATAATTTATTAGCTGTATACGGTGCGGCCATTTGTTTGGGTGAAGACACCGATACTGTGCTAGCTGCATTAAGTATGATTACAGGTGCTGAAGGAAGATTTGATTATATCATTAATGCCCGGAAAATTATTGGTATTGTAGACTATGCACATACGCCCGATGCCTTGGAAAATGTATTAGCAACCATTAAAAAATTAAGAAAAGGGCATGAGCAAATTATCACCGTAGTTGGTTGTGGCGGCGATCGGGATAAAACGAAAAGGCCAATAATGGCACAGGCAGCCTGTGATCTGAGTGATCGCGTAATACTAACAAGTGATAATCCAAGAACAGAAGATCCTGTTCAAATTTTGTTAGATATGGAAGCTGGATTATCCAGTGCTGCTAAAAGAAAATATATCACGGTAATAGATAGAAAAGAAGCTATTCAAACTGCAGTAGATATGGCTAAAGCAGAAGATATCATTTTAGTTGCCGGAAAAGGACATGAAAAATACCAGG
>JAIEQT010000321.1 GCA_019747455.1 Chitinophagaceae bacterium
ACACCTGGGCTAAAAATAAAACGGCCATAGACAAATAAATCGAAGTGCCGTCGAGATTGAAAGAGTAGCAGGTTGGTACTACCAAACCTACTACCGATTTATGGCATCCCATTTTTTCTAATTTCTCCATTAAGGAGGGTAGGGCCGCTTCGGAGGAAGAAGTACCTAATACTATGAGTAACTCATTTTTGATATAACTCAAGAAACCCAGTAAAGAAATTTTATAATAGCGCATCACGGAACCTAATACTGCAAAAACAAAAACACCCATCGTAATATATACGCAAAGCATGAGCTTTGCAAGCGGAATCAATGTAGCTAATCCATACTTACCAATAGTAAATGCCATACCACCGAATGCGCCGATAGGCGCGGCTTTCATTACCCAATGTAAGGCTGTAAATACATACTTAGAGGCGATTTGGATAGGCTTTAAAAAAACTTCTTTATTTGATAATTTACTCAATATCATACCCGCCATAATCGAGAGTAATAAAATTTGTATGGTGATATTCTCTTTAAAAAAAGCTATCCAGGAAACAGATACATTGCCTTTATATTTTGAAATATCAGCATTGCCAACCCCTGAAGTATCCACACCGGAACCGGGTTGTATGAAATGAGCCACTATAACCCCGATCAATAAAGCAAGCGTGGTAATAACCTCAAAGTAAATGAGTGCTTTACCTCCAACACGGCCCACCCTCTTCAAACTATCCATACCGCATATGCCGGTAACGATAGTAAGAAAAATGATAGGGTTAATGAAAAGCTTAATGATATCGATAAAATATTTACCCAGCGGTTGCATCGCTACGCCAGTAGCAGAGGCAAAATGCCCTACGAGTATGCCACTCGCAATGGCCAGTAGTACCCAGAAAGTGAGATTTGTCACAATTTTTTTTGCCATGATCTTTATTTAACCCCCTTAGAGGGAATTATTTCATTTACGATTTGTACACAAAAGCGAATATCCTTTTCCGTTAATTGCATGATGCGGAAAGTTTCGCCATCCTTGTCTATATAGTTATAAACGGTTGGGTAATTTTTAGGTAAAGTACCGGTAAGTATTTTTATAAAGGCTAAAGCAGCTAAAAAACTTCCCAATTCAGAAGGATGACGATGATCCATATAATGCAGTTGAATGCTAGGATTCAATTGTTTAGCTCTCGCAAAACAAGGTCCAACAGGTACATTAATTCCGTTTGTTTGTTTCGCTAGCATTTGATAGGCCGAATCGATAATTCTTTGTTTTTCTGGGGTTGTGTCATTAGCAAAGGTATTGTAGTAATATAATCGGGCACCACGCTCCTGAACCAAAGCAGCTAATTTTTTGCCATAATAAAACATACTGTCTACCGATTCCCAAGCTGCCATGCTATGATCCTGTAAAGCAATAGCATTAAACTTTCCTGCCGTAATAATTTGCCTGGTTCTTAAGCCTCGTTTACTATTCCAGTGTTCACTAAAAGTGGCACTACCAACAGTTGATTTTCGAGCCATAATTTTTGTATCAATACTGTCGGTAATTAAACCAATCATTTGCGCCAAGTTATTATAATACACCAAACTATTGCCCACCAATAAGAGTTGAATAGTATCTTTTGGGGGATAATAATTTGTCTTTTTATCGGCACCCCAACAATTCGGTAAGACACAAAAAAAGAAAATAATAAAAAGAATATTCCATTTATGAAGTTTCATGCGCTGCTTCTTATTTAGATTATCTGTTGATAGGTGTTGGATCGAAGGTACCAGGTAATGGATTAGGGATAGCAACGTTCCTGTCTATTTCTACCTGTGGGTATATAAACCTTTGCGGAAACTGTGTTCCAAAGTTTAATGGGATATTTGGTCTGATATCCGTTTCTTTAAATGTTCTTCTCAAATCATTAAAGGCTTCAATATGTCCCATAAAAGTAAGATAGCGTTCTTCTAATATTTCTTTTAATAAGGCACGATCTTGTGGTAAAGGATTAGGGCCGGTATTATCAATACCTCCGGGTGCAAAATCAGCTGCTACATAAGGGCTATATAAAAAGTTTCCGGTGGTTAAATAAGTAGTATTAATATAGGCGCCGGTATTCATGTAAGCGCGATATGTATTTAAACGTGCTAATCCTGGGGTAAACCCGTTCAATCGGGCATCAGCTTCCGCTAAGATTAATAAATTTTCAGCAAAACTAACAAGCGGGAAAAAAGTATTTTGACCGAAAAATCCATTCACAGTAAAATTGAGATTGGTTGCAGAATTGTAGTAAAACTGCCAGCGTGCGCGCTCATTTGTTTTGATATTTCCGCGGTATCTTGTTCCTGTAGGATTTATTAAATTAACACCAAATACACCTGTTGCGTCTATCCAGTTAGGCCTGTCTAGTGATAAGAATTGGAAATATAAATTAAAGGCACTCCGATTGGTTGCATAATGAGGGGCCATAAAGTTATTGGCTTGTGCATTAATACCATTTTGTGCTGAAGCTAATGCTCTTGTATAATCTCGGGTATGCATGAAGTAACGAGCCTTCAAAGTATTAGCGGTTTGGATCCATCGTGTCATATTTCCCGCAAAGTGAATGTCTTGAGCAGAGAAGTCAACAAAGGCGGTACTGTTTAAATTTACGATAGCGCTATCCAATAATGTTTGTAATGCTGCGTATACAGAAGCCTGGGTATCAAAAACAGGATTTGCGTAATTATCATCTGCTGCTTGTGTATAAG
>JAIEQT010000254.1 GCA_019747455.1 Chitinophagaceae bacterium
GGCCCTACCCTCCTTAATGGAGAAATTAGAAAAAATGGGATGCCATAAATCGGTAGTAGGTTTGGTAGTACCAACCGGCTACTCTTTCAATCTCGACGGCACTTCGATTTATTTGTCTATGGCCGTTTTATTTTTAGCCCAGGTGTTTAATATCGAATTAAGCGGACAGCAAATGCTCATGATTGTTGGTGTACTCATGGTTACTTCAAAGGGTGCTGCCGGCGTTACCGGTAGTGGTTTTGTAATATTAGCATCAACATTAAGCGCTGTAAAAGTAATTCCGGTAGAGGGTTTGGCATTATTACTAGGTGTAGATCGATTTATGTCGGAAGCCCGTGCCATCACCAATTTTATTGGGAATGGCGTGGCCACTGTTTTCTTGTCTAACAACGAAAAAATGTTTGATAGGGAAAAAATGGAAGGAGCATTTACAGCGCATCAATAACCCCTGTAATCAGTTGTTCAATCGCCTTTCGAATATTACCGGCACTGGTTTGATGCGCATTTACCATTACGGAGAAAATAAGTTGCTTGCCACTTTTTGTAAATAAGTATCCACTTAATGCTACCGTATTACCAAGCGTGCCGGTTTTAGCAAAAATTTTACCGTTATAGTTTTTGTACAAACCTGCCAGTGTACCTTCATTACCGGAAGCAAAAATAGTTTTCACCCGATCCCATCCGGCGGTTTGTTGTATTTGGTTTAATACCCAAACAATGGAGCGCGGCGTCATCATATTATATCTACTCAAACCACTACCATCTACCCATCGAGGCCTATCGGGTATGGCAGCCAAATCCGATTTTAAAAGGGTATCAATAGTTCGGGTATCATCTAGCCAACCATGCATTTGATAACCACTCATTAATAAAGTTTGCTCCGCAAAAAAGTTATCACTTCTATGCATCATCATACTTAGTAAACTATCCGTAGGTTGCGAATAGAGTTTTTTCCAATCGCTTCTTTCTTTGTCTAAGCTACTAGCCACATGTAATACTCTGTTTAATGTATCTTCCAATAAAGGGATACTCAATGCCGACCATTCTTTTTCGTGTGTAAAAGGAATACTGGTATTTACAAATCGTTGATTTGATTTGGTAACTTCAAACTGATTTGTTTTCCAATCACGGGTAATATCAAATTTACCATCACTGATATCTGAAAAGATAGTAAGCGAGTCTTTAAACGCCTTAGGGGTTATTTTAATAGTGTTTCCTCTCTTACTAAATGCAACCAAATTCCCGTATATCGGCATCGCAGAACGTTCTGGTGCATAATCACCCTCATAATCGTTCCAGGCCCAACCACTGCCAAAAGGTTGCGCCTTCCATTTGGGGTTTATAAAAGTAATGGCAGTAGCATTTTTCAATAAAAAATCATATGCTCTTTGATTTTTAAAATCAGGATGAAGAAAGGTAGGGTCTCCGGTAAACCGAACCGTATATTCATCTTCATCTTGTAAATATTCTAAGGCTATAATACTATCGGGTAAATGTTTTAAAGCTGCATAACAAGTAAATATTTTGGTATTGCTGGCGGGAATAAAATATTTATCATCCTGATAACTATAAACTACTTTCTTTTCTTGCAGATCAAAAATTTGAATACCAGTATGCGCCGGCTTGAACTCCGGCTTATCAAAAATAGCCGTTTGGGCAAGGGCTGCTATGCCAACAGGTTTTGAAACCGATGTTTTTTTTGGCAGAGAACAAGAAGCGAGAATGAATAAGCAAACTAAACCCACCCAACGCGGCGAGTAACTAAATACGCTCCGCTGCGCGAAGCCATCTTTCAGGTATATCATTATTACAAGCGGTTATATAGTCTTTATAGCTGCAAGCTACGTATTTACCATCGTGTAATTGCATCCACCAGCGCCCGGTTTTTTTACTTTGTAAGAAAGCGGTTTCTACCTCAGCAAATGCCATCGTAAATTCATTAAATGCTTGCTTATTATCGATAGAAGCTTCTTGTTTTCCCTTCTGTATGCCATCTAACACATACCAAAGCATATGTGCTTGTTGTTTTGCAGTAAGGTTATGCTGATCTTGGCTCGGAAGATATCCATATAACCCTATTGTTTGGCATTGCGCACTCATGCCTGCATATTGCATAAGCGTACAAGCCTCTTCTCCATTAAAACCATTAGGAGTAACCAAATTGGCCGGAGCATGTGCATGTTGTATAGCAGCTATATCAAAACTAAACATATCGCCATTACGAATAGGGGGCTCCATTTCTTCAATAGCCTCTTTTACTTTCCCAACCCTATAGCAATCAAACCCTAATTTATCTATCGTTTCAAGCATATGCGGATGCATAAAATAGCTTTGGAAACCGATATGGGTATAATGCTTGAGGTGATTAGGCATACCGGTGAACATATCTACTAAAAACTGATCGGCCGGGTGTACACTTTCCAAATCCAAATCAATTTTGGCATCTACTACAACCGCATCAATAATTTTATTAAGCTTCCCATACGCTTCATATTGGGGTGTTGTAATATCATGCCCCCCACCTAATATTAATACCTTTTTCCCAGCTTGTATCAATTCGCTTACCACTAATCGTAGGGCAGCATAACTATCATTCAGCGTAGCGCCTGTTTTAATATTACCTAAATCTGCCACGGTAACTTCGGTATGCCAATAAAATAAACTGTAAAACTCAGATCGTACAGCATCAGCTCCCCCCGCTTTATCATATTGAATACCCA
>JAIEQT010000174.1 GCA_019747455.1 Chitinophagaceae bacterium
AGTGGTAAATTTGATATCATTGAGAATAAAAAAATTACTGAACATTTAGTAATACTATATTCTGATGTAGTTAAAGGATTAACAAATATTACCTCTTCATTCAATGATTTCAAGCAACAGTATTTTAATTCAGTCGTTTATAATCAATTTGATTTTAATGAGCTAAAAGATCAAGCAACACTTCAAAAGCTATTATCAGATACGCGAATCAAAAACGTATTTTCTAATTTATTTTTTGATGAAGTAATTGGCAGGTATAAGAATGCCATTTCGAAACATCAGGATATTATTAATGAAATCACAGAAGAACTTAAATAATATTATATGCGGATTATATTTTTTTTGGCTTTGTACATTTTTGCGGGGAGTAATATCACTGCGCAAACAAATTTTCATGCTAATCCTACAAAAGTAAAACTGGTAACAGAAGATATTCCAAGATTTTGGAATATGATGGATGTATTAGGGCGGGCATCATCAAAAAATGACAGTATACAAATAATTCAAACACAATATCTCGATAAAGCGAGTGCAGGTTTAAAACAGTTGAGTACAAAAAAGAACTATGCTTTTACCGCGGAAGACATGTATTATACTATACGGGCTTACAGTTTATATCTTAATAGTATCAGAAAGTCCTCTTTGCAGATAGATACTTACAAAGAAAAAATTTATACAGCATTTGGGAAACTTAAAAAAATATATCCGGCGGCTCGTTTTCCCGACTTCTATTTTGCGGTGGGTGTATTTAATTCCGGTGGAACAGGTGTTCCCGCCGGAATGTTTATTGGTGCAGAAATTGAAACGGCAGATAAGAATTCTCCATTAGAAAAACTACCCAAGTATCTGCAAACAGGGGTTAAGACAGTCGATAAAATACACCTTATCTGTTCCCATGAATTGATCCATTTTCAGCAATACGACAGTAGTAACAACTTATTGGGAGCTGCCATACATGAGGGCGTTTGTGATTTTATTGGTGAATTAATTAGTGGCGGTTTAATTAATGAATACCAAGTAACCTATGGTAATGAACATGAAAAAGAATTATGGGAGGCTTTTAAAAAAGAAATGAATGGTAAGGATTATTCAAAATGGCTTTATAATGGGAATAATGCTAAAGATATTCCTGCCGATATGGGTTATTATATCGGCTATAAGATATGTAGTAGTTATTACCATAAAGCGCCAGATAAATCAAAGGCGTTACATGATTTACTGACGTTTACCAATGCGCAAACGATCCTTGATAATAGTGATTATGAAAATAGTTTTAAAACAAAGTTGAATCCTATTGAAGCCTCTTCTTATACGATAAACTGCCATATTAAGCCTGATGAAAAGAAAATTAATTTTAAAACTATCATTTCTATAGTGGCTAATAATCCTTTGCCAGACACGCTCAAACTCTTACTTCATAAAGATTCAAAAATTGAGCAGGTAAAATTAAATAATGTACCCACCTTTTTTGAATTAGTTAAAGCGGATAAGCCTGCTAATAGGTATATGCCGGAATCGGCCACTTTATTAATTGCGCCGAAAGAAAAACTAATAGGGAAAATTGATATTACACTTGATTATGAAACAGTATTCAATGAGTTAAAGCAAAACAATAGTAATTTCACCAATGAATGGATTTCATTAGCATCTTATAGTTCATGGTATCCTGTTAATTACGAGTGGGGAAGTTATACCTATGAAATAGATGTAAAAGTTCCCGATAGCTTTAAAGTAACCGGTACCGGTAATCTGCAATTTAAAAATGGTAGGTACCATTTATCATCAGCAAAAAAAGTAGCTGATATGGTGTTAATAGCCTCTACTAAACTGCAAACAAAATTCTTTAATGAACCTGGTACTAAAATACGAATTGATTATATAGATTATAGTGAGGAAAAAGCCGATTCAATTATCAACGGTACTATCCAAGCATATACATATTTTAAAGAAATTTTTGGAAAAATTGATTCGGCTGATTTAACCATTGTTTCTACACCTACCAAAGGTAATTCTGCATTTTCCCGGAAAGATTTTATTTATATGCAAACTAAAGGGCAATCCGGTAATGCTACTTTAAAAACTATTTGTCATGAAATTGGTCATTTTTGGTGGAATAAAGGCGGGGATAATATGGAAGATTGGCTGAGTGAAAGTTTTGCTGAGTTTAGTACTTTGTTGTTTACAAAAAAGTATCAGGGTATACAAGCATATGAAAAAAGAATAGCCGATTATAAAAAACAAACGGAAGGGCTAGAACCTATTTGGGGATTAAACAGGTCTTCTAATAATGCATCACTAATTTTATATTACAAGGGTTCTGTTATTCTACATGATTTTATGAATTTTATTGGGGAAGAAAAATTCATAAAGCTATTGTTTGCGATACATGCGAGGGGGTTGGGCAAAACGGAACAGGTTTTGCAATTAACGGAGTCTGCTGTTTCTAAGGAGGCTAGCGTATACTTAGAGAATCTATTAAAAAGCTAGCTTTTGATTTGTGACCGCGTTAGTAGGATTAGATATCCCTTCGTATTGGGCTTACCCAAAGCCCTTCCTAAAAAGCGAAGCTTTTTATGGTTTGTCATTTGCTTCTCAACCTGCGAATAAATTCGCAGTTTCGTACCAAATAACAAACCCCCGACGGATTCTGTCGGGGGCTTTGTGACCGCGTTAGGATTCAAACCTAAAACCTTCTGATCCGTAGTCAGATGCTCTATTCAGTTGAGCTAC
>JAIEQT010000367.1 GCA_019747455.1 Chitinophagaceae bacterium
CTCTACCCCGAATGCCTTAGCAGCCTTACAAGGTAAAGTAGCCGGTGCACAGATTACACAAAATTCTGGCGATCCAGCTGGCGGTATGTCTGTTAAATTACGTGGTGTAAGCTCAATATCCGGTTCATCAGATCCACTTTATATTGTAGACGGGGTTATTATTAATAACTCAAGTGCCAGGGTTACTAACGCAAGTTCCGACTATGATGCATCCGGATCTATCGGACAAAACAGGATGGTAGATATCAACCCTAATGATATAGATCGAATAGAAGTACTGAATGGTGCTGCTGCCGCTGCTATTTATGGTAGTCGCGCGAATGCAGGTGTGGTACAAATATTTACTAAAAGAGGTAGTACGGGTGCCCCAAGGGTAACGTTCTCAACAAGGGTAAATTCAAATGAGTTAAGAAAAAGACTATCCTTTAGTACTGCGGCTACAAAATTTGGTGGGCCAACAGATGGTACTGGTGCATTAACACAAGATATTATTACCCTGCCACTTGCCACTACTACCACGCCAGTTACCAGATATGATTATCAGGATGATATTTTTAGAACAGGTTATGGAACAGATAATAATATTTCTATCACAGGCGGTCAAGATAAAATGCGCTATTTCGCTTCATTAAATTATAACAGCAACCAAGGTATCGTAAGAGGTACAGATAATACCCGTTTTGGATTTAGATTAAACCTAGATAATAATGTAAATAAATGGTTTAGTTGGAATGCAGGGATTAACTATACAAATAATGCTACCAATGAAAAACCCGACGGAAACACATTCTTCTCTCCTATTAACTCCATGACTATTATTGGTAATTTCCATAATATTTATGCAAGAGATGCTAACGGTAATTTACAAGCTGTTGGGGAAAGAGGAAGGGTAAATCCCTTAAGTATCATTAATGATATTAAACAAAGAAATGTTACTAATAGAACCATTTCAAACGTAGGCTTCAAAGTGTATCCATTGAAAGGATTAGTGATTGATTATGCTGCCGGACTAGATAATATTACACAAAATGGTACTACACTTATACCACCTTTCACATATAATGTTAGCCCTGGTTTCTATGGAGGTGGCACTACTTTAGACCCTACACAAAATGGATATGCGAGTGCAGCAAGTTTTAATTCTACATTCTTCAATCACGACCTAAACTTTACCTACTCTACGCAGATCACAGATAAACTAGCATCTGTTACACAGTTTGGATATTCAGAGCAATATGAAAGAGGTCAGTTCATTTTGGCTCAAAGCAGAGGCTTGTTACCCGGTATTCAAACTGCTACTGGCGGTAGTACCTTATTACCTAGCAATGATGCCAGAAGTGAGCGCTCCATCAGAGGTTTCTTCCTTCAGCAAAACTTTAAATTTAATAACCAATTCTTTGTAACCGTTGCTGGCAGAATAGATGGCTCTAGTGTATTTGATAAAAATAACCGTAACTTCTTCTATCCAAAAGTTAGTGGTAACTACGTAATCTCTGAAGCCGATTATTTTAAGCAATCATCTTTGGCTAAATATGTAAACACATTTAAAGTGAGAGCTGCGTATGGTGAAAGCGGTAACTTAACAGGTATTGGAGCGTACGATCGTTTTAATATTTACAACGTTACTTCCTTTTTGGGAAGAACAAGCTTAACATCCCCTTCTACTACCATTAGTACGGATTTAAAACCAGAGCGACAAAAAGAACTAGAGATCGGTACAGACATATCAATGCTTGACAATAGATTACAAATAACTTTCAACTATTACAATAAGCAAGTAATAGACCTACTGGTTCCTAATATTACGAACGCGCCAAGTACCGGCTTTGCCGCTGCTACGAAAAACGTAGGAACCCTTAGAAACAAAGGTTTCGAAATATTGGTAACAGCAGTGCCGGTTAAAACAAAAGATTTTCGTTGGGAAATTACCGGAAACTATAACAGAAATAAAAATACCGTTGAGAATTTAGGCGTATCATTCATATCATTTGCAACCGGAACAGGTGCTGTTTTTGCATTGATACCAGGATATGACGCACCCGTATTTTATTCTACTTTCTTCGCTAGAGATGCAGCAGGCGCCTTGCTCAAAACAAGTACAGGTATCCCTGTAACTGCTCGCGGGCCGGTAGCAAACGGTGCCGCATTAGGAACGCCAACAGTTGATCCCTCAACAGGATTACCTTATACCAGCGGAGCAAATTCTACCATCTTAAGAGGCGTACTTGGTTCACCAAATCCTACTTATACAACTACATTAATAAACAGTGTTAGCTATAAGAAGTGGACATTAGGTTTCCAATTAGATCGGGTAGCCGGAAACTCGGTATTCAATGCCGATTTCAGAACTCGCCAGGGTGTTGGTAACGGCAGTGAACTAGCACAATTAGAACATAATGGTCAATTACCAAGAGGCTATATTCAACAAACATATGCCATTGAAGAGTGGCGCGTGGAGAGCGGTACTTTTACTAAACTAAGAGAACTATCTATCAGCTATAATTTTGGTAAAGTAAATAAGCTTTTTTCTAATCTTACCGCTTCTTTCTCAGGTCGCAATTTATATTCATGGGATACCTATCGTGGATACGATCCTGAAACCAATGCAACCGGACAAAGCTCTTTGTTAAGAGGAGTTGATTTTGGTAACGTACCTATTCCGAGAACTTATCAATTAGGCATTGTTGCTAATTTCTAAAACTCATTAAACTTATACGTTATGAAAAAATTACTCTTCATTATAT
>JAIEQT010000458.1 GCA_019747455.1 Chitinophagaceae bacterium
ATTGCCCAAGCTTCAAATGGCAAGGAATGTATTCAGTTCATCGATGATGGATTAATTCCGGATATCCTGTTATTGGATGTAAGTATGCCCAATGGTATGCATGGCTACGAAGTGGCTCAACAAATTCAGAAAAGAAATTTACCCATAAAAGTCATTGCTGTTTCTGTCCTCGACGATTTAGAGGCAATTAAAGCTATGATTCGATGTGGAGCAAGGGGTTTTGTGTATAAGGGTGATAATTTTATTGGTATTGAAGCAATAATTCAAACGGTATATGAAGGAGGTGAATCCTACCCCAAAGAAATTGGATATACTGAAGAAGAAATTCAAGTTATTCGAGAAACGCCTATCCCTTGGTTAGAAAAATTAATGCCTAAAGAGTGGGAAGTAGCCGAATTGATTATGAATGAACATACACAAAAAGAAGTAAGCAAAAAATTAGGAATTTCAGAAGCGTTAGTAAGTAAAAGAATGAGATCCTTATTAAAAAAAACAAAAGCAAAAAGTAACATTGGATTGTCGAATTTTTTTAGGCGCATTGGGTTGAGAAAATGAGGTTTTTTGAACATGGGTATCAATATCCAACCGCTTTTACAATTTTAACAGCCACACTATCTGTACCGCGGGGTGCAAAATATTTTGTTTTGAATTTGATGGTTTCGCCGGGAGAAATATTTTCATAAATCGTTTCCATAGCTTCATCTAAGCTAACGGCTGTTTTACTAAAGAAACTAAGTTTCAACTGTACATCTTTATAAGAGGCGATAGTGGCTTTATTATGTAAAGTTCCCTTTACCACGGTTTGTCCGATTATATTCTTCCGATCTCTATTCTCTACAACCAGGAATTTAGCAGGGTTATTCTTTTCTTTATCAGCCAGGTTTTCTTTTACTTCTTCATAGTTGGCCTTATCAAATCCTTTCTCTTTTTTCTGATTATTACAAGCCAAGAAACACATTATCATCAAAATAACAAATAGCCTACGCATAAAGCAATTTTTAACTAAATTACGGAATCAATCTTCAATCTAGAATCTTCAGTCTGTTTATAATCATAAAAATTATCTTTAGTATTATTCCAGATTTCTGATTGAAGATTTCAGATTATAACCAACCCACAGTCATCTCGAACGAAGTGAGAGGCCTAAACCCTTATCTTTATCCTAAAACCCCTCTATGGTCATTAATCTCAGCGAGCAGCATAGTTTAGTAAGCAATTGGGTATCTGAGCTAAGGAATACCGAAATACAAGGCGATCGTTTACGATTTAGAAGAAACCTGGAGCGTATCGGAGAAATTGCCGCCTATGAAATTAGTAAGCAACTTCCTTTTAAAATTCAGGAAACCCCCACCCCATTGGGAACACATGAGAGTAAAGTGTTAGCAACCCAGCCCGTATTAGCAACCATATTAAGAGCAGGTCTACCATTGCATAACGGTATGCTAAACTATTTCGACAAAGCCGACAATGCTTTTATTTCAGCCTACCGTAAACATCATAGAGATGGGAGTTTTGAGATTAGTTTGGAGTATATGAGTTGTCCGGCTTTAGATAACAGGGTAATTATTATAAGCGACCCCATGCTGGCTACTGGCGCTTCTATCGTAAAAACCATTCAATACATGAAAAATGAGGGCAACCCTACGGCTATTCATGTGGTTGTAGCTATTGCTTGTACCGTAGGTATTGAATTTATTCATCGGGAATGTGGTTCTGATATTCCTATTTGGTGTGGCGATATAGACGATGAACTAACAGCCAAAGGATATATTGTTCCCGGGCTGGGTGATGCCGGTGATTTAGCTTTTGGAACCAAGGTTCAGGCCTGATTAACATATCCTTCCCAATTTATTCGGTATATTTATTCTAAGGTTAGTTTGTATGCGTAGTGTATTGCTAGTAGTAATCTTATTTTTGCTTACCAAAAATATAACGGCTCAGGATCCGAATTTTTCACAATTCTTTTCCTCCCCCCTTACATTGAATCCTGCTTTCACCGGTAAGTTTTTTGGAGCCTATCGCTTCGCCGCGAATCATAGAAACCAATGGCCTACCATCAATAATGCTTTTACCACTACTACAGCTTCTATCGACTTTCAAATACTAAAAAATAAAATTGCTGATAATGATACCTGGGGTGTTGGATTTTCCGGATTGAGTGACCAAGGTGCATCAGGTGCCGTTAAATTTAATTATGGCTCTTTTTCAACAGCGTATCATAAAGGGTTGGATGAAGATGGTTTTCATCAATTAGGAGCTGCTTTCCAGGTCACTTATGCAAATATGTTTGTTGACGTTACTAAAATTAGTTTCGAAGATCAGTTAACTACCCTCGGATTTACCGGTGTTACATCTGAAGTATTTAATTTCAATACACTTAAATCTAATTATGTAGATATCAATGCCGGCTTACTATATAACGGAAGTACAAGCGATAAAAATAATTTTTATGTAGGCGTGAGTATGTATCATATCAATCGCCCTTCCCAGCAATTTACGGGTGCAACCTATTTAGTAAATCCAAGAACTAATTTTCATGCAGGTGGTTACTTCCCCATTGGTGAAACCAGTACCCTCCATCTAAGTGCCTCACAAATTTTTCAAGCAGGTACTTCACAAACCATGCTTGGTGGTGCTATACAGTTAACAGCATCAAGTAGCGACCCTAATAAACCAACCAGTATTTATGCGGGCAGCTGGATTCGTTTTAATGATGCTATTATACCTTATATTGGTATTGAATTCAAT
>JAIEQT010000087.1 GCA_019747455.1 Chitinophagaceae bacterium
ATGCTTTTACTTGTCCGTTAAGCGGATCCATAACCATAAAACTGGCCTGTAACATTTGCCGGTGATACTTGATAGAATCGTAGGGTGTCATCAAGGTATCTTTATGCCGATTTTTATTCCAGGCAAATACCCGCATGGGTATTTTTTGATAGAAAGTTTTTTTGGTTTCCTCATCGCTCAATCCATCTTTCTTTAAATTCCGCCAGCGGTCGGTTTGCTTCATAGCCGATTCAAGAATATTCTCAAAACCCTTCCACACGGTACCTTTTTTAATATTATCCTGCATATCGAGAAGCTTCTGCATATTAGCAATATGCTTGGCCACCGATTCTTCAGCGTATTGTTGCATACGTGGACTAATCGTAGTATAGATCTTTAAACCATCTCTGTACAAATTATAATTATCGCCATTACTTTTTTTATTTTCCTTACACCATTTCTTCATTTCTTCTCCCAGAATCATTCTGAAATAAGGACCTAAGCCGGTTGTTTCATCCAATTTTTTATAGCTTAACTGAATCGGTTGACGCTTTAAAGCATCGGCTTCTTTAGCATCTAAATAGTTATTTCGAACCATCTGGTTTAAAACAGTATTTCTTCTATCTAAAGAAAGTTTGGGATTTCGCATGGGGTTATATAGGGTAGCCCCTTTTAACATAGCTACGAGTACAGCAGCTTCTTCCACATTCAATCTATCCGGTTCTTTTTGGAAAAAAGTTTTTGAGGCATTGCGAATACCAAAAACATTATCGCTATAGGCAACCGTATTTAAATACAACGTAAGAATTTCTTCTTTGGTAAAATTTTTTTCCAGCTTGATGGCAATGATGCATTCTTTTATTTTTTGCAGTCCGCGCAGAATAAAATTTTTGGTACTCCAATTTTCGGTAAATAAATTTTTAGCCGTTTGCATGGTAATAGTGCTGGCACCACCTTCACTACCTAAGAAAACAAAAGCGCGGGTAAGAGAGCGGGCATCGATACCACTATGCTCATAAAACCTTTCATCTTCGGTAGCCACCAATGCATTAATTACATGTTTGCTAATGTCTTTATATTGTACATTGATACGATCTTCAATATAGTATTTACCCATAAGGGTGCCATCTTCCGTATAAACCTGACTTGCTAAAGAGGCAGTAGGGTTCTCAATATCTTCCAGATCGGGCATGCTGCCTATCCATCCAAAATTGAGCATTAATAGAAGAAGAATTACAAAAGCAAATCCGCCAAAAAATATTTTCCAGAATATACGTACCGACTTCGTCATACAGAATAAGAATAGGTCTTTATTAAAGTTAGTATTTAACCGATAAAACTAAAGAAGAGATTTGGCTTAAATGCGATTATTTGGTTAAAATTTATCAGGGAACAGTGTATGTAGCCATGCTTCGTAGGATCCGGTATCTTTTTTCTTTCGTAATAGAGCCAAATTATTGGTACTTATGATATAGAACCGGTATTTATTAGCATCCAGCCAGGGAATAATTCTTTGCGACGCTATGGGTTTTGTTTGATCGATATAGGTGGTAGCTTCGGCGGCATTGATAAAAGGGCCTATTAATAAATACTGCGTACTATCGTTAAGGGATACTAATTCAATAGGGATCCTTTTCGGATAAAAACGTTCCTGATTAAAACGGTTGAATGCGTTTCTGCCTTCTGAACCATAAATTGGATCTACCCGATTCAGCGAAACAGCTACATATTGGGTATCCGATGCATTGAACATATATTGTTCTACTACGGGGGCAACAGGCGGTACGATCGCAGCTATGGTGGGAGCCGTTGTTCGTAATACTTTATTCGTGGGTGAAACGATACTGTCTTTTTTAGGGATAGATATTTTAGTGGTATTGGTTTCGTTAAGCTCTACATTTCTCGTAGGTATTTCTTCGGGTTTATCTATTTGTAGATTAGTAAGATAGTCTTCAATTTCCTTTCGCCTGTTTAACGCATCAATCATGGTTATGGCTTTTTTTGCCATTTCGGTGCTACTAAAATTGGCGGCTATTTGTTGTAGCCGTTGGATGGCCGTGCTATCGTCTTTTTGTTTGATATAATAAATCGATTCTATAAACAGTAATTGAGGGGTCCAATAGGTTTTACCATATTGTTTGTCGGCCATTTGCTTTTTTTGTTTCGCTTCTTCGAATTGTCCGGATATAAACCGTTCATAAATATCTTTATACACTTCTTCTTCCTTACTTATTTTTTTGGAAGGCTCTTTTTGATATTGTGCTGTAAATTGGCTGTTAGGATAGAAAGATGTTAATTCTTTTCTTTTTTCAGCAGCTTTTTCCGGTTCATTATTTTTTTCATGAGCTTGTGCAAACTGGTATAAAAGTTTATCATCTAAGCCTCCTTCCGGGAAACGTTTTTGTAATTCTTCATAACAAGCAATGGCTGCGGGGTAATCTCTTAAATAATATTGAAAAGTGTATCCGTTTTCGCTAAGGGCATCTTTTATTTTTTTATTAGATGCTGCTATTTGCGCACTACTGATCGGTAAATTGTTGAATAAAGATTCATAGGATATGGCTGCTTTTGCATCTTCGCTGTTACTGGTAGTGGTAGGTACAATATCATTGAGCGGAATATTTACATTTAATGATCTGTCTATGGCCGATTGGCGTCTCCAGTTATCAATATTAGGTCTGGTTCCCCAACGATTTTGGAATTCATTGATACCTCTTGTTTTAAGTGCATTATTTAAGAAATAAAACTCTGCTGTTGTTGTTTGAAATAGATCTGTAGGGGCTACTG
>JAIEQT010000487.1 GCA_019747455.1 Chitinophagaceae bacterium
CAACAAATTAATATGGTGGTAGATGCTTTTGATAATGTAACTGTCACATGGATGGAATCTGTTGGTTCTGTCGTAGTTATTCAATCGGCACGATTTTCAGCTGCACCCATAATTAGTTCTATTAGTCCTAATCAGGGCCCTGCAACAGGCGGAACGACTATTACTATAACTGGTGCGAATTTTAATAACGTTCTTAACGTATTCTTTGGGACACAGGCTGCGTCATTTGAAGTGAGTAGTAATACTCAAATTACAGCTATTTCCCCACCGGGAAATGGTGGAGTTGTGGATATTACTGTAGTTACAAGCAACGGAATATCGCCCATTTCGAGCAATGCGCGCTTTACTTACCTTCAACCCAGCCCTCCGCCCCCATCCGCCATACCTTTGCCGCCTACAGATCTAAAAGGGTTCCAAATATTAAAGAGAAAGGGAAGGCATTTAGACGTTGTGAATATTCTCACTTGGGATCCCCCCTCTCAGCAAAGTTCCCCTATTATCGCTTATCGGATCTACAGTGGCAATAAATTAGTGGGTACGGTACCCAGTGATCGTCCTCTTCGATTTGTGCAGCATCACAAAAAATGGAAAAGATACACTTACGCTGTTGTTTCTGTTGACCCCAGCGGACGTGAGTCTTCCCCTGTATTTGTGACCATTCATCGAGCAAAACACTTTAAATTTTTTCCACACTGTTGGAAGAGGCGTCCTTGTTGTTAATCTCTTCAAATCTAACTTATTCGGTACTCCACTAACGGAGTGCCGAATAAGTTAGATAATATCAATAATGGTTTTCTTTCTAGGTTCAAAAATTTTTAATAGAATACATACTTCTGAGCTGGTACGATCAAATTTACAAAGAAAAATTAGTAGGTTGCTAGGTCGATAAAATTTCATTGGAATGTTATGGACTCAAAACAAATTATAGACAATGCCTTACCACTCCGTTGGGACCTCTTCTTTAAACCATTACCGATATTTTTTTTAGTAATTAGCATCATTCTTGCGTGGCTCATTTGGCTGGTTTGGGAAAAAAGAGGCAAGCGAGACTTTCTAATTGGACCAAAAGAACTTGGTGCGAGTGATAATAGCCTTAAGCTATTTTACGGATGGGTGCCACTTATTTTAGGTGTTCACTTAGCTGTAGCTCTATTAGTTAATGGGGTGCAAGGAAAATTATTTTCTTCAAATAATATCCTGGAAGGATCTTTGTCTAATTGGATGGGACTAGCAGAAATAATGATTGCCTTGTCCCTTTTTTATGGTGGCCTTACTCGACCTGCTGCAGTACTCTTAGGTTTTTTGTGGGTATTAGGCTTTGATATGCTTGGGGTAAGACCCATGCTTGAGTCTATCCAATATTTAGGGTTTGCGAGTTTTTTTTATTTAGCGGGGCGGGGGCCTTATGCGATTGACCGCATGCTTTTTCCCAATTTAGAACCTTCAACGAGTTATACAGGACAGGCTCTTCTTTTCCTACGTATTGGTGTCGGATTGAATCTAATAGTTCTTGGATTTACTCAAAAATTCGCTAACATACCTTATGTCAGTTCATTATTAGAACATCATGATTTCCTCAACTTTACAACGATTCCTAATGAAGTTTTTGTCTTAATAGCCGGAGCCCTAGAAGTCTTAGCAGGAATATTGATTGTTTTTGGCATTTTTCCACGAACAACTTCCTTGATTACATTAATTTGCATTAATGCTTCTTTGACAGTTTACAACTGGAATGAACTTGTTGATTATTTACCCACTTATGGTGCATTAGCCGTGTTATTAATATGGGAGCCAAGTAATCCTCAGCAAAAGCTAATGTGGGTCGAAGGATTAAGAAAAAATATATCAGACCGATCCAGTCTAATTGATTAATAAAACTCCCGCAGGACTTAGGATTACCCTGATTAGAAAATAATCTAGAAAGTCGAAAAGGGTTTAGAATATTCCGAAAGTTCTAAGTTGAGATAAATCATATGGAATATTTCTTCATCTTGCTTGCAACTCTGCTCACTTCAATCGTAACGCTATTTTCAGGGTTTGGGCTTGGGACAGTGCTAATGCCCGTTTTTGCCATATTTTTTCCTATCCCTTTGGCAATAGCATCTACAGCGGTAGTCCATTTAGCTAACAACATATTTAAGGTTGTTATTGTTGGGAAATGGGCTAACAAGAATGTTGTATTGAGGTTTGGAATCCCAGCAGCACTAGCCTCAGCCCTAGGAGCTTATTTACTCGGTGTGATATCTGTTTGGGAACCATTAGCTACCTATCAGATACTGGGACATGAATTTAATGTCACTGTAGTAGGATTATCGATAGGTATAATCATCATTTTATCTTCCTTATTTGAGTTGATTCCTAAGCTATCTAAATTGACATTTCCTGCACAATTTATCCAATTAGGTGGTGTTCTTTCAGGATTTTTTGGAGGCATTTCTGGAAACCAGGGCATCTTGCGTTCTGCTTTTTTAATTAAGTCAGGATTAAATAAAGAAGAATTTATTGGAACAAGTGTTATCTCAAGTGTATTAGTGGATATTGTTCGTTTAATTGTTTATGGCTGGGCGTTTTTCTCAAAAAAATTTGCTGGAGCAATTTCTACGGAAATGTTTGGTCTTTTAATCGTTGCTAGCTTCACTGCATTTGTAGGTACTTACATCGGTTCGATATTAATTCACAAAATTACCTTTCACACCATTCAAGTAATGGTTGGTGTAATGTTATTGATCGTAGGAATAGCGATCTCAACAGGATTAGCTTAAGGTA
>JAIEQT010000552.1 GCA_019747455.1 Chitinophagaceae bacterium
AATTGAATTGTTCTTGCTCTTTCATATGTCAAAGTTAGTGTTTGTCCTACTTTGACACAGTTCAGTTTACAGCCTCCTGCTTAACGAAAAAACTAATCTGCACTGTGGGGCAAGCATCGATACAGCCTTTTCCAAAGTTTTTCTAAACTCCTCTGTTGGAGGAGCCGTTTCAGCAATTGAAGTGTCGAGTTGTAGTGAGAGGAGTGTGTTGGATTCTTTTTTAATAGTATCTAGATAGCCGAGAGCTTCATTCTTTGTCATTTGCACCACGTAAGCCTCCAGGGCTTGAATACCTGATAGATCATTTCTTTTACTCCAGAGTTTTAAGAAAACATCTTGTGCAATGTCTTCCGCTACTACACTATCTTTGATGATGTAGTAAGCTACCCGTTTCACCATCGGGTAGTGCCGGAAATAAATGTCTTTAAATTCGGACTCCAAGATTTATGGTTTTGCAAGTCTAGACTGCAAAAATACATTTCTTTAGATTGAGTAAATTTTTGAATTTCAGAAGAACTATTTTACAATCACTGTATGATTTAAATTGTTGTATCCAGTCGCCTCGTCCCACACATTTTCATTGGCAAGCCGAATGCTGTATTCAAACCTCTTGTTGATACTCGCGTATTTATCCGGAAGGTTAAGATATAAATCCCACTGCCCGGCAGCAGCGTTTATGGTGAAGTCACCCGTTAATTTAAGAGTGCCAGTAAACCATTTCCGTATGTCGGTCGCAAATTCTTGAACGATAATCGCCTGTGTACCCTTGTTTTTTAAAATGAGCTGCACGGGGCGCGCTTTGTAGGGCGAAGCATAACCGATATTTTGTAACTCAATCGATACGCTTAGCTTTTCGCCAACGGCTAAACTTGATGTGTACGTACCACTCTTCAGCACAAACCGATAACCCAGTTTCTTTTTGATATTATCCATGCAGCCACCCGTTACCCAATTATTGTTGAGTTGGTTGTTATAGTCTGTGTTGAGGAAGGAGTAATGCATATCGGCCATTTCCTTTTCAGCCATTCCTGCTGGGGCGCAATTGTTTTGCGGGCTATAGCCGTTGGTGCAGGTCTCACCACCTACTACCAAGTATTTGCTGTCGGCAGCGAAGTAGGCACGCAATGTTGCATTGGCAGATAACCGTGGAGTGCTTGAGTTTCCATAATCTTCATACGTGCCATAATCATCACTACTGGCCAAAAAGCAATCGTTGTGATAAGCGATGCGAGCTTTATCTGTTTCTGAAAATGCTTCTGCTTCGGTAAGTGCGGCCGAGGTCACTGGCGCGTTGATACCATATATATACCTCTGTTTTATTTGTGGATACCTAACTTGGATCATGATATCTTTTGGTGTAGCATCCAACAACGCTTTCAATACATCGATACGGTCTTGCCAATTGGCATCAAGCAATTTGCTTTGCCCGTTGGAGGAGGCATCACCAAAATAGTCTGTGTAATATTGCTCGCCCCACGTACCAACAAAGCCCATCTGTACACAAGCTATCACATCGGCATTGTCCTGAAATAAGGATTTCAATTGACTGATATGCCCGAGAACGACACTTTTAGGTGCATCTCCGTAGGGCGGACAAATGAAACCCTCAGAGCAGGCACCAGCGGTGACATCTACCGTATAGGTAAATCGCACAATCAACTTTACCCCTGCATTGCGTGCAGTAGTGAGGTCGGTTCTTACACTATTAATAAAGGAGTTGCTTAACGATGTGCTTTTAAAAGCATCTAACACAAAATAGCGAAAAACAAGCGTGCTGAACACTGAGTAAGAAGCTCCTGATGCTGTTTTCGGGGTACGATAACTCTTTAGTACGCTCTCAGACAAGGGCGAATAGCTGCTGGCTCTTGTTTCCGAGTAGCGATAGAAACCCCTTTCTGGATTGGGAAAGTCCTCTTGACTCTCCTTATAAGTAATAGTTACAGGCGTGGCAGGTTGCTGCGGGGCATCTTTAGAGCAGCTAATGGCAAGTAAAACTCCTATTATAACCCCCTTTTTCAGTATCATTTTGTTTAGATTTTAATACAAATATCCCTTTTTAACCTTACAAAACCTTGTTAAAAGCAAATAAATAACCTTAAAAAGAAAATAAAACACAATATTATTTCTTTTATTTAATTGTTTTTATACTTTTAACTCATCATTACGGCAACTATTAAAACGTTTTGAAAAAATAACTCAACCTTAAAATTCAACATTATGAAGAATGTAAGACTACCAAACCTATTGACAGGGCTTGCCTTGTTATGCTGCGCTGCTTTATTCAATGGATGCAAAAAAGATGACCCAGCCCCCCCTACCGCCACCTTTACATATGTGGCCAATGGCCGCGAAGTAACTTTCACTAGCACCTCTACCAATGCTAAAACATATGCGTGGGACTTTGGGGATGGCGGTACTTCAACAGAGCAGAACCCTAAGTATACTTATAGTGTGTATGGAAAGTACACAGTAACATTGGTGACAAAAGGCGATGGCGGAACAAAAACATCTTTGCCTGATGAGCTTACCTTGGCAAAAACCTCTTCCGTTGTTATTGATGCAAGTGTTGCCGAGTGGGCTTCCATTCCTGAAATATCTGTTCCCGCAAAATTTGGAACCATTACCAAAGTAAAAGTAGATTATGATGGCCTAAAAATATATTTCTATGTAGAAGGCACGGGTAATCTTGGCGGCTTTTTGGATGTATACCTCAATACTGACAACAATCCCGCAACTGGGTATTTCAGCGGATGGTATCCTGAAGGAT
>JAIEQT010000150.1 GCA_019747455.1 Chitinophagaceae bacterium
GACATGACCGAAGCCGCTCGTTGGCTTGCTTTTGAAAGATGGATGATAGACCTAAGTTGGAAGTCGGCACAAATTGTAGGCAATACCTATACCTTGTTGGAAACCGAGTTATTGTTAAAAGAACAGAAAACAGCTAAGGGGAAAACGCAAGAAGAGGCTACGATGCTTTTAAATCATAAAACGGCGATCGATTTTATTTTGGCTAACCCGGGTTACTTGCAGCCACTCACCCGATCGGCTGTTGAAGATGTGCATAGTATATTGATGAAAGATTTAGCGGTTGAAAAAAATATACGAACAAAACCCGTTGCGATTACCGGAACCAACTATAAGCCCCTTGATAATATTTTTCAAATTAAAGAAGCGCTAGAACTGCTTTGTGTGGTTGCCAATAAAAAGACGAATATGTTCGAACGCGCATTTCTGTTGCTATTAATGGTATCGTATATTCAACCTTTTCAAGATGGAAACAAAAGAACGGCGCGCATATTATCGAATGCAGTATTGTTAAAAGCCGGTTCTTGTCCGCTTTCTTTTAGAACGGTAGATCCGCTTGATTATAAAAAAGCATTGCTTATATTTTATGAGCAACAAAATATAAGCGCGTTTAAAAAAATGTGGATGGAACAATTTGCGTTTGCGATAGAAACCTATTCCGTATAATTATTCATACCTCACCAAGTGATATTTGGTTTGCCTTCCAGCTATATAACGAAAACCGGTTTCATCAAAATACCCATCTTGCTCTAACATAATACGAATAGTTTTTTTCCACTCTTTAATAGTTACGGCTGCATTGAGTTCTATGGAGTAGGCCGTTTTATAATGCAAGGGAAAATCGCCACTACCGGGTACACCTCCCTGCTGATCCCATAAACCAATCGTGGGCCCGGCAGCATGACCATGGTACCCGATAGGATGCGTATAAATAGTAGCGTTGATATTTTCCTTTTTTGCCTGCGCTAAGGCATCTGCCAATATTTGATTACCTGTTTTGCCTACTTTGAATTGTTCTGTTAAAATATCTTGTAAACGATTTCCTTGTTGGAATGCCTGTTGTAAAAAAGCAGGCGCTTGTTTTTCTCCGGGTAGTAATACATAGGCATGCTCTTGTATATCAGTATTTAAACGTAAATAACTAATGCCAAAATCTACATGTAATAAATCGCCCGGACGAATAATATTACTATTATCCCAACCCTTGCTGCTAAAAGCTTTTAAATGATCGAATACTACTGAATCATTTCTTTGTATTTCTACGGAAGGATGAAACCAGGTTGCCAAACCAAGCGACTGAATTTTTTGTCGGTACCACCACACTAAATCCTCAGCAGTTGTGATACCGGGGGTGATTACTTTATTACTGAATCCTTCGGCAATAATATCTTTCGATAATTTTATTAACTGAGGCCATAGCTGTAACTCACGCTCTATACGTGTTTCAAGCCAACCAATTGCTAAAGGTTCACTGGATATTATTTTGTTTTTAAATGCGGCAGGTAGTTTGTCGGTAAATAATTTGTACTCGGTATGGTCTAATCCATCGGCATGTCCGAAACTTTCCGAAGTGTTGATGGCGATTTTTTTAGGTTGATAGTTTAGTACAATATCCATCAACGCATCCCACTGATCGGGAAATTTTTGCATATCCCATGCTGCTGTAATTTCACTACCCACACTGTAACGCGCTACTGCTAACTTTTTGAATAATTTTTTTTCAGGTTGATTGATAAAAACTAAAATCGTTCTTCTTCTGGCACTTAGCCAAGTAGCGGGTAGCATGGTTTTTACAATGGGATCCTCATTGTATTCTCTGGTAATCATCACCCACATATCTATGCCTTGTTGTTGCATGAGTTTGGGCAGCAAGGTATTGATGCGTTCTGCGATTATTTCATCAATTACTTTTGCTTGTTCGCGGAGTGGGAGTATTTGAGCGTTTAATGAACCTAAGCTTATTGCTAGAATGATAAAAGAAATAATCTTCAATCTATAATCTACAATCTGAGTTATTGGAATGTGCTGTAAAGTATTGAAGATTCCAGACGGAAGATTGAAGATTTTTTTCATATGTTTTTTACAGATTGAAGATTGAAGATTCCAGATTTTATTTTTATCTCGTTAACCGATATAAAAGCAAAGCGCTCCTTTTCATCAATACCGGAAACTCTTTTAAATTAATTATCTCTCCCGGTGCATGTGCCCCTCTTCCGGAAGCGCCTAGTCCGTCTAAGCAGTCTACATAAGCAGCTACATAGGAAATATCACCGGCACCCCTACTCCCGGCATTACCCGGAACAACCTTGCCAATGCCCATGGCTTCACTGATGCTACTTAATTGCCTGGCTAAGGCTTCATTACCTGCTGTTGGTGCCATAGAAGGAATGCCATCCATAAACCGAATAGAAGCTTTTGTGCCAGCTAAAGATTTACTAACAATATCACTCATTTTTTCTCTGGCTTTATTTTTTTGCTCTTCGGTAAGAAAACGTAAATCGCCAATTACAATAGTGCGCGGTGAAATAATATTTGTTTTGCCGGAAGCATTACCTAATTGTTTCTCCCAGTTAGCATTTACTTCTGAGCCCCCAATAAACAAACCGGGATTGATGCTTAAGAATTCTTCTTTCACAAATGTTTCTCGAAAAGTATTTACTATGCGCGATGCTTCATAAATGCTCCCAAAATTATTACTACTAAAAACGCCCGATGAATGCCCCTGTTTGCCCGTCACTTCCAATTGCCAACCACTGGCACCTCTTCTGGCAGTTGC
>JAIEQT010000024.1 GCA_019747455.1 Chitinophagaceae bacterium
ACCGACCGCACAAAAGATTTATAAACGTGTTGACAAGTTGAATAAAGCTAGTTAATATGGTAAACATAACGGGGATTAGGAAAGTCCGGCTAATCCGTCTGCTTTGGGAGCAGAAGATCACAGGTTCAAATCCTGTATCCCCGACCAGTTAAACAATGCTGCCATTTAGTAGTAATACTTTATTGGAAGGAAAGGCAGACATTATGTCGGTAGACTGGATATAACCTTAATCCTGATCTATTTAGGATTGGTATAGCCCGAGTTGAAGTTGGGATCAGGTCCAACCATTGTTTAATATTATTTTTAGATTATGGATTATGATTGATATAGAAGAATATATTTTACTTTCAAAAGAAGAACGTCAAAAGCATTTAAGGCTTGACGAAGCTTGTATTGAACGCGGCGGACAGAGTATGTATTGTAAAGGGCTTTTAGCCCACATACTTGATACAACAATACCGTCTGGTAAAAAGATTTATGTATGCCATGCTTGTCATAACGCAAAGTGTAGTCACCCTTATCATTTGTATTGGGGCACGCCAAGTGAAAATAGACAAGACGAAATTGATAATGGCGGTATTACTATTTGGGAAAGAACGGTTGCTAAACATGGTTTAGAGGTTGCTAAAGACAAAAACAAACGTAACGGTAATACTAACGGCTCTGGTAATAAAGGTAATCCTAAATCAGAGGAACATAAAAGGAAAATTGCTGCTAACCGTAAGGGTGGCAGGAAAAAGAATGCGCTCGTGGCGTAATTGGTAGCCGCGATACGTTTAGGCCGTATTTCCGAAAGGAGTGGGGGTTCGAGTCCCTCCGGGCGCACCACACAGGAAGACTAATCCATAATATGGAGAAAATGATGGAAGTGCTTAACATGAAAAACCCACACATTAATGGGTTTGCTGATCAAAATGATCCAGAAGCTTTGCTTTATTTGGATAAATTGAAAGCTGTTAAGGACGCTTTGGGTGCTGGTAGGCTTTATTGCCGTTATATTGATGGCGATAGGAAAGGGTCAGTTGCTAAATTGATACCAGATCCAGCTTATTCTCATCTTAAAGATGAGGATCCAGCAATTAGGCATTCTTACTCTTCATGGCAAAAGGGACCTTGGTTCTGTTTTGAAAATGATATGTTTTTTATGATTGCTACTTGGAACAGTCGTAAGAATAAAGTTAAGGAAACTTGGTCATATTATAGCCAATTTGAATTTATTATTGGCGATGATGTTGAAACCGTTTGGGAAAAGTTTGATGCTAAGGCAGCTAAGGAAGAAGTCCTAAAAAATCCTGATCAAAAGGATATTGATGGAAACATTCTTAAAGTTGACGATAATGTAATGTTTATCAATGCTCGTTATGGTTCCCGTATGGTGCTGGAACGTGGCAGGATAAAAGAATTCAAGGTAGTAGTTGATTCAAAGAAAACCTCAATTTCAACTGTTATTGAGAATGGTGAAGGTGCTTTAAGCACATTGTCATATCCAGAAGATATGGTTTGTAGAATTTAAGTAATGCGGTCGTGGCGTAATGGTAGGCGCGCCACTTTGAGGTGGTGGTGGGAGTAATCTCGTGGGAGTTCAAGTCTCCCCGACCGCACAACGTGAAGGTTAGCTACCTTCTAGTTAGGCTGATATCCTAATGAAGAATCCAGTTAGCCCTGGAAAAACTATCCCTACTCGGAGAGTTGATTGACATATTGTTAAATGTCACGTATTGGGATTTATACGATAAATTGAGTCGTGGAGGTGAGCGTTGATCCAGCTGATTTAAAGTAGGCTGGGGAGTGATCGGACCCGTGAAGCGGACAATTAAAATCCCAACTTCAGGGATTGGGAAAGCCTGGTTAATCCGCCTGTTTTGGAAACAGGAGATCGCAAGTTCAAATCTTGTGTCCCTGACGAAGTTGTGTTTTATGTGTTGTGTTTGGGTAAAAGCATTGGTAGTATTGGTATTGCCTCTATAATCTAGATACTATGTGGGTTCAAGTCCCTAAGGAGGCTTCAGCTTTTTATCACAACACATAAAACACAAATATTTCTTGGTAGCTCAATGGTAGAGCATCCCGCTGTTAACGGGCAGGTTGAAGGTTCGAGTCCTTCCCAAGGAGCCATTCCCTAGGGGCCCTATCGGTAGGGGCACGACACTGTTAATGTCGACGTTGTAGGTTCGAATCCTACCTGGGGAGCCATAAAGTTTAGGTAAGAACAGAAGATGGTGTAACACCATCACTGGTAAGTGGTAGTGGATTTTGAAATCCATTAGAATATACAGATTAGCATATCAAGCAAATAATGCGGTCTTGCCTTAAGAATTTGGTATAGTGTAAAGGAAAGATTCAGTAAGTTGTTGAAAAGTTTCTAATAAGCTTATCAAGGAATAGTGAAAATACTAACAGTAACAAACGCAAAAGCTATAAAAACCGTGAGTCTAGGTAGGGTGGAACAGGCTGTTATTATGGAAGCTAGGATGTGATAAGTGGAAGATTGACCTAGTAAGTAGTTGAAAGATTTAGTACGTGGTAGCACACTGGCATAGCATTTGCGTTTTGGAGCCAGTAGTGAGGTTCAAGCCCTCTTACCAGAGCAAACTAGAAATTTGAACTAACAGATAATTATGAAGCTTGTAGCGGGGTCGACACCAAAGCAAGAACAATTTTTAAATGTTAGGGAGATAGGAGAAGTCCTGGGCGGGCACCACCTTTCATAGGCATGCCGGTGTGTAGATAAGGTTCGATTCCTTATCGGGAGGTACAAAGTCGTGTATTTTCTTCCTG
>JAIEQT010000383.1 GCA_019747455.1 Chitinophagaceae bacterium
ATACCAACCCAACTACTGCTCAGCTAAACCATAAAAAAAAATCACTTTTTTATTTGGTTTTTCTCACAGTTCATGTTGTGCGCATACCAAACTATTGCTACTAAGCTGTTTAATTTTTAAGTCAACATGTTTCTTCATTTGTACTTGTTGCTGAAGTTATAAAATATTCCTACAGTATTGTAATAAGGATACAATTGATATTTCGCGTCTTTTATTTTCACAATTGTTGGAAAGTCACTTGAAAACCGCAGTCCAAATCTATGCCCGTGTCCTTTTTCATTTAATGCACTTAATGCAATCTCTGCTAATAAACCAAAACGCAAAGTATTGCCAAAATTAAATTTACCATTTGCATCAATGTTTTTCTTGTCGTCAAGTTTTTCAAAATAAGGCGTAGCAACATAAGTTCCTATATAAAATTCAGTAGCTCTGTAAAGATTATTCTTAACTGTGTTGAATTTTAATGGCGACCTAAAACCAATCTCAATTGGAATTTGAATATATCCTTCTGTAAATCTCAAGTTTGTCTCTAAGGAGTCTGTCAGGTCAGCACTTCTCGTAAGTAAATTAATTCCTGTTTTGGCTAACCAAATTGAATTATCATCTTTGTCTCTCCATATCCAGCCAAAATTTGATACTATTTCAAAAGCTGGAAGATATTTCCCTTTGTCAAATTGATATTTTCCAGCTTTTGTTTCAAAGACAAAATGATTTGTATTAATTCTCGTAGCGTTAATAGAAACACCACTTTGCAAAAAATGCTTGAAGTTTTGTAATGGGTCTTGTGTAAGTGCATTCTGTCCTCTTGCAATTGTCATCAAAGAAAACAGAAACGTAAAAGTCAGTAATTTTTTCCCTTTCATTTTTCCGTTAATTTTTTGATTTAGAAGTGTCGTCATTGGTTTGCGTCGTCCTGATTTTGGTTGACTCTTTTTCTATAATCACAGCGGGATAAAATAACTGTGTTTTACTTTTCTATCTCTATTAGTTCCTTCCAATCCCCTTGTTTACGCCAGTAAGATTTCCACTTCCGCTTTAACAACCCCTTACATCTTGAAGCCTCACTTGGCGTCATCCATTCTACACTCCTATGAGGTCGCTTTTCATTGTAAAAATCAACAAACTTTTTTATTTCCACTCTCGCCTCTTCAATATTACTAAAATTTATTTGCCGATCACTTGTAAACTCCTCTTTTATAGTACGGTGTATTCGCTCAGCCACTGCATTCTCCAACGGGTCTCCAGTTTCAGTCATACTAATTTGTATTTCATGCCTTTGCAATAGTCTTATATAATCGTGACAGCAGTATTGTACTCCCCTATCGCTATGATGTATTAATGACTCGCTCTTATTTTTCCTGCTTTTAATAGCTTGTTGCAATGCTGATATACACCCGCTTACACTCAATGATTCATGTACACAATGACCAACTATCTTCCTAGAATATAAGTCCGTAATAACACTCAAATAACAAAATTTATCCTCAGGCTTTAACCACAAATACGTAATATCAGATACCCATATCTCATTTGAACGCAGCGGAGTAACACCCTGTATCAAGTTTTTATACCTATTAAAATGATGATAACTGCATGTGGTTTTTACCCTTTGCCTCTTTGATCTAATCAGTAAGTCGTTCTTACGAAGAAGCTCAAAAAACTTATCCCTCCCCATCTTTATCTCATGCAATTTAAACTCATTTTGCAAACTCTGATGCAGGTTCCTCCCACTTCCCCGTTTCCACAATGCTCGCTTTTCATTAACTAGCCCAACAATCATTTCTTCTTTTGCAACTCTATGTTCAATCTGATGCAGCTGCTTGTAATAAGCCTGTTTGCTGTATCCAAACACAGAACACATCTCAGTTATTTTCTCTTCCGGCCTTTGCTTTTGGAAGGAATGGATTGTTGGGCACCATACTTTTTTAAAATGTCGATATTGAACTTTTGCTCAGCTACTTCTATGGCATGTTGCCACAGATCCGCCCGCAGTTCAGCTACCCGCAATAACTCCCGCAGCTCCTTGTTCTCCTCCTCCAGCTTCTTGTCTTGAATATTCTTTTTCATCTCCGCAAAGTTAGCTAACTGCTTGCCTTTGGCTTCATAACCCTTCAAACCCTGGCTTTGATTAATCCAGTACAAAATAGTGGCATTACCCTTAATGCCATAAATAAGCGACGCCTGACGTTTGTTCAGTTTGCCACTTAATACCTCGCTTACAATCTTTTGCTTAAAGGCTTCCGTGTAGAACAATTTTTGCTCACCCCGCCGGTTAGAGCTTTGTTTTTTACTCATTTTTAATCCTGTTTTTAGTTGACTTATCCACTTTTTGGGAGTCAACCTATTTCAGGACTATACAGTTGCGCACAACGAATCGGTATTTACGATGGCAGGGCATTCTGTGTTCCGTCACGCTTGTACCGAAGCTGATTAATTTGTTTTGCCGAAGATAACTACAAATGCCCAACAGCGTTACGTCAAGCTGAATATGCCGCCGATTAGAATTACTGCTACTGAAGTGCGTTCCGTCGCCCCCTGCTATTGCAAATACTTTTGTTGTATGTTCGCCCTTCGTCTTGGTGATTGAATTGAATATATGTGTCCACCGAAGTAGGATGTGTCCCGGAAGCGTTGGAACAAAGCAGGCTCTTTTGCAAGGTTGGCTTTTGTGTGTCGGCTTTGTGTGCCTTGCAAATGTGCCTGACTTTGGTGCGCTGGATATGTCCAATTTCTGTAACAACTTTATTGGCACTTAGGATTTATTTCCTTTCTCTTTTAATGTCTGCC
>JAIEQT010000474.1 GCA_019747455.1 Chitinophagaceae bacterium
AATTCAGTGGTTTTTTTATTTGATAGTTTGTGAGTTCATTAACCGCTACAACATATTTAAAAAGTATTACTAAATACCTCTCTTACTAGGGTCTACGGTAAAGTATGAAAAGCCCATCCCCCCAAATTTCCGTACCTTTGCGCCCCCACTTAAAAGGGTAATATATTGTGAAAGCGGGATTTGTAAACATATTCGGTAGGCCCAATGCAGGCAAAAGCACATTATTGAATGCGCTTATCGGAGAAAAAATGGCCATTGTTTCCCCCAAAGTGCAAACTACCCGTCACCGTATTAAAGCCTTTCTTAATAAACCCGGAGAATACCAAATCATTTTTTCTGATACACCAGGCATCATCGATCCGAAGTACAAACTTCATGAGAAAATGATGGCGGCTGTAAAAAGTGCATTGGAAGATGCAGATCTTGCGCTGTTATTGGTAGACGTAAATGATTCACTCGAAGAAAACGATGCTATTTTTACGGCACTAAAATTAAAAGTGCCCGCACTGATTGTTTTAAATAAAATAGATATTGCCGGTAACGGAAAAATTGCAGCTGCTGAGAAATTTTTTACAGAGAAAAGTTATTGTTCATCCATTGTTAATATCGGTGCATTAGAGAAAATCCATGTGCCCAAACTGATCCATAAAATTGTGGAGTTATTACCGGAAGGGAATGCTTTTTATAGTGAAGATGATTTGAGTGATTTACCAACCCGATTTTTTGTAGCAGAAATGATACGTGAGAAAATTTATGAACTCTTTGAAGATGAGATCCCTTATCATACGGCTGTACTGATCAATGAATTTAAAGAGAAGGAAAATATCGTAAAGATTCAAGCTGATATCATCGTTCATCGCGAAACACAGAAAGCCATCTTAATAGGGGAGCGGGGTAAAATGATAAAAGCAATTGGTACCAATGCCCGAAAAGATATAGAAGCATTTATTCAACAGAAAATATTTTTAGAATTATTTGTAAAAGTGCGCCCCAAATGGCGTGATAACGATTTACAATTAAAAGAATATGGCTACCAGTAATGGGGCGATCACCTAAATTTTAAACTATGAGTTACACAGTTGCCATTGTAGGCCGACCAAATGTTGGTAAAAGTACTTTCTTTAATCGCTTATTAGAACAGCGTAAAGCTATTGTAGATGATATAAGCGGTGTTACGCGCGACAGACAATATGGTGTTACTGATTGGAATGGTAAATCTTTCAACCTGATTGATACCGGTGGTTTTGTACCGGCCAGTGATGATATTTTTGAAATAGAAATTCGGAAGCAAGTAAAAATTGCGATCGACGAAGCCAATGCTATCATCTTTATGGTTGATGTAGCAACCGGCATCACAGACCTGGATGAAGCCATGGCCGATCTGTTGCGTAGAAGTAGTAAGCCGGTATTTGTTGTAGTAAATAAAGTAGATAATGGTACGCGGGAATTAGAAGCTACCGAGTTTTATAGCTTAGGTTTTGAGCATACATTTTTTATCAGTAGTATCTCCGGTAGCGGCACAGGAGATTTATTAGATGCTGTTGCTATCAATATCACGGAAGAAGCGGCAGAAGACACTATTCGTGAAAATGAGCTACCCAAGTTTGCTATTATCGGTCAGCCTAATGTTGGGAAGTCTTCTTTATTAAATGCCTTAATAGGTGAGGAGCGTACAATTGTAAGTGATATTGCCGGCACCACCCGCGATACCATCCATACACACTACAAGTTATTTCAGAAAGAATTTATTTTAATTGATACAGCCGGTATTCGTAAGAAAAGTAAAGAAAAAGATGATCTGGAGTTTTATTCTATCATACGTGCCATTAAGGCCATGGACGAAGCAGATGTTTGTTTGCTGGTATTAGATGCTGATAAAGGAATTACCGCGCAGGATATTACCATTTTTGCCTTGGCAGCTCGGAAAGGAAAGGGTATTGTGGTTTTGGTTAATAAATGGGATCTGGTTGAAAAAGAAACAAATACCGCGCGCGATTATGAGCAGGTACTAAAAAAGAAAATGGCGCCATTTAGTGATGTGCCCGTACTTTTCATTTCTGTAAAAGATAAAACAAGGATATTCAAAGCTATTGAAACCGGACTACAGGTATATGAGAATAAGCAACGCAAAGTACCTACTTCCAAACTCAATGATGTGATGCTTAAAGCAGTTGCCAATTATCATGCTCCTGTTGTTCGTGGGCATTCGATAAAAATCAAATTTGTATCGCAATTACCTACCCAGGTGCCATCTTTTGCGTTCTTTACAAACTTCCCTGATGATATAAAAACACCCTATAAGAACTATTTAGAAAACCAGCTTAGGGCTAATTTCAACTTTTCGGGGGTTCCCATACGGATATTTTTTAGAAAAAAATAAAAAATTATCGTTAAAACTTGCAAAAATGGAACCAAACGCTATCTTTGCGCCCAATAAAACCAAAAAAAACAAGTACAATGAAAAAAGTATTCGCTATCCTTGCTGTTGCAGGTTTAATGACTGCATGTTCTAATGGAGAAAAAACTGAAGCTGCTGCTGACACTACAAAAGCAACTGTAGATACTGCTGCTGCAAAAGTAGACACTGCTGCTGCGAAAGTAGATACTGCTGCTGCGAAAGTAGATACTGCTGCTAAGAAAATGTAATTAAGTACCTGTTACTAATATTACTTCTTGCAAGAAGGTCCTCCCGAAAAACGGGAGGATTTTTTTTGTGCCAGTTTGTACTATCAATCGCTTAAAACGCTAAATGGCATCAATATTGACTACCTTTTAAACCTCGTTATTG
>JAIEQT010000006.1 GCA_019747455.1 Chitinophagaceae bacterium
CATATACATCAGTTCAGTAAATTTTCTATAACTATAGCTGTTGCACCGCCGCCACCGTTACAAATAGCTGCTATACTATAGCGACCATTTTCTTGTTGTAATACAGATAAAAGCGTACAAAAGATTCTAGCACCAGAGGCGCCTAATGGATGTCCAATGGCTTCTGCCCCACCATACACATTTAGTTTTTCTGTTGGTATATTCAATAATTTTTGATTTGCCAATGCCACTACTGCATAGGCTTCGTTTATTTCGAAAAAATCGATATCATCAATACTTAGGTTGGCAAGTAATAATGCGCTATTGATGGCTAAAGCCGGAGCCGTAGTAAATTTAGAAGGCTCTGTACCGGCATCTGCATAAGCAATGATTTTTGCAATTGGCTTTACAGAATTATGTTGGATCATGTTTTCAGATGCTAAAAGAATAGCAGCGGCGCCATCGTTAAGGTTACTGGCATTGGCAGCAGTTACAGTTCCATTTTCTTTGAATACCGGTTTAAGTTTGGGTACCTTTTCAAATATTATCTTATTAATATCTTCATCAGCCTCAACTAGCAGATCTTCATTTTTATATTTAACTGGTATAGGAACAATTTCATTCTTGAACTTTCCTTGTTGCGTTGCTTTTATTGCTTTTTGATAAGACGCTATGGCATATTCATCCTGAAGCTCTCTGGAAATACTGAATTCGTGCGCACATAATTCCGCTGCCAATCCCATGTGTTGTTTATTATAGGCATCTACCAAGCCGTCTTTTAATATGCCATCTATTAATTTTTCATCACCCAGCTTAACCTGTTTTCGTATTGGCAAATAGAATGGAGCGTTACTCATACTTTCTGTACCGCCTGCCATAACAAGGTTTGATAGCCCTAATTGTATTTGCTGTGCTGCTATTATAGCAGCTTTTAAACCAGATGAACAAACTTTATTAATGGTAGTACAATCTGTTTTATCCAATAAGCCAGCCATTCGGGATACTTGTCTTGCAGGCAACTGCCCTACATTAGCAGATAATACATTTCCAAAATAAACTTCATCAATAAGTGATGGAGGTATATTCGATTGCGTAAGTGTTGCTGTTACTGCAAAAGCACCTAGACTAATGGCATCATAGTTTTGAAGCGACCCTAAAAAGCCTCCAATCGGTGTTCTTTTTGCTGATACTATATATACTGGTTTCATTTTATTTCACTTTTACAGCCACATAACTTGATCGATTTCCTGATATCCCTGACAATGCTTTATTTGTGACAAAGCCGATAGCCTTATAATAAGTAATAAATGTTTTGATGTTAGCAATTTTCATAAAATACCAATCGGTATATTTTAGAATAAAAAAAATTAACTTTTCAAATCCTTGATTATTTTTTCCAGATAGTCCATTGTTACTTTTAAATCTTTAGCATGTTGAACAACTTTTGCCTGCATAACGCTTCCTTCGATAATAGCAATCAGGATGGCGGCAATAGCAGAAGGATTTGTTTCACTTTTTATTTCTCCTCGTGCAATCCCGCGTTTGATCTGATTCTCGATAGATGTTTTCCAAAACGCAAGTGCCTTAGCGGCTCTTTCCCTGAGCTTTGGATGAGTATCATCTGCTTCGGTGGATGTATTAAGAATCGGGCATCCGGGCTTAAGAAATGGCAGTATTAAAAATTTTCGATATACTGTTGGATATACCAGTAATCTATCGATCGAATTATCGGTAGCTAATATTTGCGCTTTAATATAATTAGTTACGGTATTAAAATTAAAATCGAACGCAGCTAGTGCAACTTCATCTTTGTTTTCAAAATTGCCATAAATGCTACCTTTTGTGAGCCCGGTAACAGTCGTCATGTCTGACAAAGAAGTTCCGGCAAATCCTTTTTCATTGAAAAGTGGTGCCGTTTTTTCAATGATAAATTGTCTTGTTTTATCTGCTTTTGATAAGTTTTCAGATAGGTGCATTTCCCAATTTTTGATAAAGATAATACCAATTGGTATATTTTAAAAAAATATTTTTTCCTGCTCTCTATCTGACCCGTTTTGCTTACCATACTACAAACACAACAAGTTTCGATAAACAAAAATCCTATATTTAAACAAACAAAGCGGTAAACTAAATCGCTCACTTTCTTTGATGGCATACAAATTCAACCATAAAAACAGAAATACTAACATGAAAAGAAAATTTATTCACTTTTTGGTTCTTTTATTTTTATGGATTCAATTACCCGCTCAAAGATTTATAAGTGCAAGCGGAAAAGAAATAATAGGTACCGATGGCAAACCATTTCTTATTAAGGGAATAAACTTAGGAAACTGGCTGGTACCAGAAGGCTATATGTTTAAGTTTAAGGAGGCTTCTTCACCAAGACTCATAAACGATGTATTTGCTGAATTATTTGGACCTGCAGAAACAGCTAAATTCTGGAAACAATACTTAGCAACATATATTACTAAAGACGATATCCATTACATCCATAGTTTAGGTATGAATTCAATAAGGGTACCTTTCCATTATAAATTATTTACAAACGAAACATATTTGGGAGGATCCGGAATACAAAGAGGATTTTCTATACTTGATTCCCTTGTTAATTGGTGCGCAAGTGAAAATTTGAGTGTGATACTGGATATGCATGCAGCACCGGGTGGACAAACCGGCGACAATATAGATGATAGTTATGCCTATCCATTTTTATTTGAAAGTAAGGATGACCAACAATTGATTATAGATATCTGGACAAAAATAGCCACTCATTACAAAAATAATAGTACGATCATGGGTTATGATTTATTTAATGAACCC
>JAIEQT010000364.1 GCA_019747455.1 Chitinophagaceae bacterium
CGCAGGCAAATGGATCTGGAGCTTGTACCATTTCGCCTTTTTGTCAGTAGCTGTAACCTTTATATCTGGATTAAAAACATCCCCAGATCCCCAATATTCTTTGGCATCACTACTAAAAATTTCTTTCCATTTGGCCTTACCATGAACATGCACTTCCCAGTTTTCCCTTACCACAGGCGTCATGTTCAGTATAACCAAAACATCATCTGCATCTTTCTTACCTTTTCTTTTATATGCAATTACGGAATCAGACCGATGATTAAGATCTACCCACTCGAAGCCTCCGGGTTCAAATTGCTTTTCGTATAATGCGGGTTGATTTCTGTATAAGTGATTCAGTTGCTGTACACAGTATTTCATGCCACCGTGACTAACAAAGTTGAGTAGTTCCCACTGTAGCTCGCTTTTATAATTCCATTCTTGCGTAGCGCCGAATTCGTCTCCCATAAATAAAAGCTTGGCTCCCGGGTGCGTAAACATATAGGTGTATAGTAATCTAAGATTCGCGAACTTCTGCCATTCATCTCCCGGCATTTTATACAGCATCGGACTTTTACCATGAACAATTTCATCATGGCTCAATGGCAGCATAAAATTCTCATCGTAGAAATACATCATGCTAAATGAAAATTTATCTTGATGAAATTGTCTATATACCGGGTCCATTTTAAAATAATCGAGAGTATCGTGCATCCATCCCATCATCCATTTCATACCAAAACCAAGTCCGTCTTCAAAAGTTGGTTTACTGATTTTCGGCCAATCTGTTGCTTCTTCGGCAATTGTTTGGATATCGGGAAAATCGCGATACAGTGTTTCATTCAAATCCTTAATAAAGGCAATCGCTTCCAGGTTACCATTTCCACCATATTCGTTGGGTTCCCACTGTCCGGCATTACGACTATAATCTAATCGTAACATAGAGCTTACAGCATCTACCCGAAGTCCGTCTGTATGAAACTGATCACACCAGAAACGTGCGCTACTGATCAAAAAAGATTTTACTTCCCCTCTTTTATAATTAAAGATATAAGAATTCCAATCGGGGTGATAGCCTTTGCGCATATCGGCATACTCATAAGTATGAGTACCATCAAACATAAATAAGCCATGCGCATCATATGGAAAGTGAGAAGGCACCCAATCTAAAATCACACCAATACCTGCATTATGGAATGCATCAACCATGGCAGCATAATCCTGAGGTGATCCAAAGCGAGATGTGGGTGCAAAATAACCCGTTCCCTGATAACCCCAACTCCCATCAAATGGGTGTTCCATTACAGGCATGAATTCAACATGCGTAAAGCCCATTTCCTTCACATAAGGCACTAAACGCTCGGTTATTTGTGCATAGGTATTATAGGATTCTTCGTCGTGTTTATTAGGCCGCATCCAACTTGCCAAATGAACTTCATATACAGAATAGGGAGCTTTTAGTGAATTGTGTTTTTTTCTTTGCTTCATCCACTCAGCATCTTTCCAATCATAATTTGTTTGCCAGGTAATAGAGGCGGTATAGGGACGTTTTTCCCAGAAATGCGCAAAGGGGTCGCCTTTATCTAACTTAATACCTTTATACCCATGAATATGATATTTATACGCTTCGCCTGCGTGGATACCCGGGATAAAACCTTCCCAAATTCCTGAATTATCAAGTCGAACTTTTAGTGGATGCGACGTTTTATCCCAATTATTAAAATAACCCGTAACAGAAATAAATGTTGCATTAGGTGCCCAAACAGCAAAATAGGTTCCCCAGATACCTGATACTTCGATTTGTTTATTTCCAAAATATTCATATAAGCTATAGTGAGTACCCTGCTGAAAATTTCGAATTACTTCCTCATTGAATAAAGAATAATTCCAAACAGATTGATTTGTTTCAACAAAATGGACCTCTTCATATTTTTTTATATTCTTCATTGCAACTTTTTTTTGATTTAGTACTCTTTTACCCGGTATACGCTCTTTTTTAATCACTGATTTTTCAGCTGTCATACAAACTATTTAACGAAATTTTATAACTGAAAATTTAGTTTAAGAACCAATTTTGTGGAATTTACGAAAAAATGTATCTAACTGCTTAACTGTTTATATCCAAATAATGAAAAAACTAACCAAGCTTTCCCTGTTTCTGATCATTTTCAGCATTGCTATCGGATTATCAGCACAAGATCGAACATCAAGTTTGAAGGGGAGCGTGATAGACACATTAAACAAAGTTCCGCTGAGCAATGCTGTAATACTGGTACTGCGCAAAAAAGATTCTGTAATGGTGAAATTTACCAGATCCGATAAAGCGGGTGGTTTTGAGATAAAAAACTTATCTGCCGGTCAGCATATCGTTTTAGTGAGTTACCCCAACTATGCCGATTATACCGATATCGTAGATTTAGAAAATGGGAAAATACATGAACTTGGTAAAGTGCCTGTAATAACCAAGGCCCGACTTCTGGAAGAGGTAATTGTAAAGTGTAAAGCAACGGGTAAGTGCGATCCGTATGAAAGGCGATACCACAGAATACAGGGCCGATAGTTTTAAAGTAAGTGCCAACGCTGATGTACAGGAACTACTCCGCAAAATGCCCGGGATTACCGTAAACAGTAAAGGAGAAATCACCGCTCAAGGCGAGCGTGTTCAGAAAGTACTGGTAGATGGGGAAGAATTTTTTAGTGATGACCCAGCAGTAGTAACGAAAAACTTAAGAGCCGATGCCGTAGATAAAGTGCAGGCTTTTGATAAAAAAAGCGATCAGGCAGCTTTTACAGGCGTTGATGACGGGCAGAAAATTAAAACC
>JAIEQT010000328.1 GCA_019747455.1 Chitinophagaceae bacterium
CTAGAGAGTTGCAACTTTCCGGTGCTTACTGCACCCGAGAGTTGCATTCCCCGATGCTTGCTGCAACAGAGAGTTGCAACTCCCCAAAGCTTGCTGCTCCATAGAGTTGCACCCAACATCCCTCAACCTTGCTATACCAGAGAGTAGCAACTCCTCCATGCTTGATGCACCAGAGAGTTAGGCACCCAACTCCCCCAAACTTGTAACTTCCTCATGCTTGCTGCCCCAATGAGACCAGAAGAAGGTGTTTAACGAAAAAATCTTACTTCCAAAATCTCGTGAAACTGTCCCTTTAAGACCCAATTGCTAATAGCAAGATTACATTTCTCACCTGCAGATACCGGAAATTTTTTCACACACTCTGCTTATTTCGTCATATAAAGCGCATTTGACTCTTTTCAGCCGGAAGAACGCGTGAATTTCGATCTGCAGAATCAGGCCGCCGATCTGTGCAACGTGGCCTTCAATATCGAACATATCTACCGCATCTGCGAGCAGCGCCAGCGTCACGCCACGCCGTCCGTGGTGGTGGTCGATTACGACATGCCTGGCATGTCGGGAGTGGAGTTTTGCCGCGCCATTGCTGGTTTTATTACTTCGTTTAATTCAAGGTTTAGCGTTAGGAGGAGAATACGGCGGTGCAGCCACCTATGTTGCAGAGCATGCCCCTGAAAATAGAAAAGGCTATTATACTTCCTGGATTCAAACAACTGCTACACTAGGATTATTTGTTTCATTAGGGGTCATTCTGCTCACCCGAAATTTATTGGATAAAAACCCAACAAGATCGATTGAGATCTTTAATGACTGGGGATGGCGGATTCCCTTCCTGGTATCTATCGTGTTAGTAATCGTTTCTATTTATATCCGCTTAAAAATGCAGGAATCACCCTTATTTACGGAACTTAAAACAAGCGGTAATACCACTTCCAATCCGATCAAAGAAAGTTTTGGGAAGAAGGATAATGTAAAGATGGTATTACTGGCTTTATTTGGAGCTACGATGGGGCAAGGGGTTGTTTGGTATACCGGTCAATTTTACGCACAGTCGTTTCTGGAGAATGTTTGCAAAATAGATTTTGAGCAATCACGTACTATTTTAATCTGGGCTATCCTATTTGCTACTCCCCTTTTTATTGTATTCGGACATTGGAGTGATAAAGTAGGCAGAAAATGGATCATGCTCAGTGGTATGCTTCTGGCTGTTTGCACTTATCACTATTTATTTCAAGAGCTGTTATACCTAGCCGAAACCAATGGCAACACAATTATCATAGCAGATAAAACAATTCGAACTGTAACAGGCATTACGTATTGGAAAATGGTTGCGATCGTTTTTATATTGATAGGATATGTAACCATGGTGTACGGACCTATTGCTGCTTTTTTGGTGGAACTTTTTCCAACCCGAATTCGCTATACATCTATGTCGCTCCCCTACCATATTGGTAATGGCGTATTTGGCGGATTAACTCCCTTTATTGCCACCCTGCTCACCACTGTGTACACAGAAAATAAATTAGCGGGTTTATGGTATCCCATAAGTATCGCATCGTTATGCTTTGTTATTGGTGCCATATATATTGACGCAAAAAAAACAGCACAATGAATCTTATAAAAAAATTATTAGGCGTTGTTTGGATGATACTTGCCCCGGCACTATTATTTTTTTTGATCCAATTAGGTCTTCATCAAATCTCTATTAAACCGGGTATTGATACAACAATCCAATGGACAATATTTATTGGTATTTTTTTACCCATTGCCGTTGGGCTCTTTATTTTCGGATACTACGCTTTAAAAGATGAATACAAAAGTTAGTATGATGGGGCTTAGGATTTTTGGTTAATTTGCGGTTATGACTTTGCAAGTTAATAATCTTACCAAGCAATATGGAATACAAAAGGCGGTGAATAATATTTCTTTTCATGCCAATAAAGGTGAAATAGTTGGTTTTTTAGGGCCCAATGGCGCTGGTAAGAGTACTACCATGAAAATGATTACAGGATATTTGCAGCCCGATGCTGGATCTATTCAGGTAGCAGGTATAGATATTTTAAAAAACCCGATTGCTGCCAAAAAACAAATCGGCTATTTATCGGAAGCCAACCCTTTATATTATGATATGTATGTGAGGGAGTATTTATCCTTTATAGCCGGGATGCAGGGGATAAACGTCAGACGTCAGACGTCAGACGCCAGACGAACGATTATTGAGGGGGTTATTAGTAAGGTGGGGCTTTCAACGGAAGCGCATAAAAAAATTGGACAATTATCAAAAGGATATAAGCAACGGGTAGGGCTTGCGGCAGCTATTATGCATGAACCTTCCGTACTAATTCTTGATGAGCCAACCAGTGGTCTCGATCCTAATCAAATCATAGAAATAAGGCAGCTTATAAAGGATTTAGGGAGTAACAAAACCGTTCTATTCTCAAGCCATATTTTACCAGAGGTAGAGGCGTTATGTGAACGTGTTATCATCATTCATAAAGGTGCAATCGTTGCCAATGATACACTTCAACATATCAAACAAAATGAATCACTGGAAAAGGTATTCCAGAGTTTTACACAGGTAGATTAGCTCTGAATTTTTTGAGTTATCTTCGAAGCGGAGGAGGTCGGAACGTCGGAACGTCGGAACGTCGGAACGTCGGACGATCTGACGAATAACTAATAACTTAATAACTTAAAAGATGAGCTACATTGTTGAAGTACATGCCCGACAAATATTGGACAGTCGCGGTAACCCCACAGTAGAAGTTGATGTTCTAACAGATGATGGTGCGCTTGGTCGCGCTGCTGTTCC
>JAIEQT010000523.1 GCA_019747455.1 Chitinophagaceae bacterium
ATCTTTTATAACGATAGCATAAACGCTACTCCATTGGGCTTGCATAGGCAATGGCATAAGCGTAAAATTCCCCTTCCCATTGTTTATGGCAATCATCGACGAAGATGTATTAACCTGTTGAACATAAGCGCCTTCTAATTCTTTCCCGAATAAATCTTGAATGGATTTAGCAGCATAGTCCACATGTTTTAAGTTTGATTTTTTTAGAGAAGGCAATTGATCTGTAATATCTTTTTTCATAAATACAGGCATATCTCTCCCCGCTATACCTTGCGTAAATACTTTATCGATGGTACCGTTTTGATCAAAATCATTAATCCATATTTTAACCGGATTGTCTTTAGTAGGATGCAAATAAAAATCTTCTCCTTTATTGCCAAGTACCATATCCATATCCCCATCTCCATCCAAATCGGCAAGCTTTATTTGTTGCCACCAGCCATAGTTATTTTCAAGACCGGTTTTGATAGGTATAAACTTATCATTTACAAAGTTAAAAGCTTGAATACCCATATAGTCGCCGGTAATAATCAACTCTTTACGGGCATCATTATTTACATCTGCATATACCGCAGATGTAATCATCCCCAAAGTATTCATAAAGGGCGCTATTCGGGCAGTTACATCTTCGAAAGTTCCGTTCTTATTATTGTGAAAAATGAAGGAGCGAGGAATTATTCCGTATTGCTGTGGTTCGCTTCTACTTCCTATAAAAATATCAGGATATCCATCATTATCGTAATCCATAACAACAGCTGCGCCACAATTGGTATGGCTAATACCAAAGGCACCCGGTTGCAAGCTAAAATTTCCCTTTCCGTCATTTTTATAAAATTGATTTTGATAGGCATCGGCAGATGCAGGAGCCATATTACCGCCTCCGCCTATAAATAAATCATTATCACCATCTTTATCAGCATCGAAAAAGAATGCTGTAGTAACATCATTAAAAGAGAATTTTTCAAAATCGGTTATTAGCTTTTTTACAAATCCATTTGCCTTTTGAAGATATAGTTGCGAAGGCTGCTGAAAAGCGCCTCCCATAAAAATATCATCAAGGCCATCGCCATCAACATCAGCAACGGCAGCTTTTGGCCCTTGCTTGGAAAGCATAAAGGGAATATTTCTTTCCGTGTAAAAATCTACATAGTCATCTTCTTTATGTTTATCAAAATTTTGGTTAATACTTGTAAATAGAGTGGATATCTGTACTTTTTGTGATAGCTGTTTTTTTACGTTAGCTGAATCGTAAACGATCGTATTCAGTTTATTTAATTGAGGCTTGAATTGAGTTATGGTTCCATTGGGCCACAATACCTCTGCTGAGTCTATTGTATTAGTGCCTAAACCTATCGTTTGCTTATATTCCAAAGAAGATTGGAATCCGCGCGCAGGCATGATGGTTCTGGTAATCTTATCTTGATTAGAAAAGATCGTGATCGTTGCGCCAATCGCGAAATTATTGGGCGTTTTGTACTGTAAAGCCACAGCTATATAATTAGCGGAAGCAGTCATCTTTTCTCTGGTATTATTCCGATAAATAACTGCCTTTTGATTTACATTACTTATCACTAAATCCAAATCTCCATCGTTATCAATATCTGTATATACAGCTCCGTTAGAAAATGTTTTTTTATCCAATCCCCAACTATCGCCAATATCTTCGAACTGAAGGTTACCTTTATTTCTAAATAATTTATTGGCAATAGAAACGGAAGGCATTTTATTGATGATTGTACTAACCTCTTCTTTTTTACCGCTGATAACCATTTGCTGCATTACTTCATTGGCAAAAAAATCTATAAAATCCTGATCTGTTACATCTCTATAAATACCATTACATACAAGAATATCAGATTTCGAATCATTATCTGCATCAAAAACCAAAGCACCCCAACTCCAATCACTTGCTGCAACTTTACTATAAAAGCCAGTTTCAACAAAGCGACCATCTCCATTATTTACTTGTAATGCATTTTGGGTAAATTGATTATAAAACCCTTGCTTCTCCTTGAGTTTTACAACATCATAGCCTTCAAAAGAAGTATTTGTTTTTAATCGGAAATCATTTGCAGGCAACATATCTGTTGTAAAAATATCCGGCCTTCCATCATTATTTATATCTGCCATATCAGCCCCCATGGAAGACATACTCACATGTTGCATTCTATTCTCGATATCGTCTATAAATGTTCCGTTTTTTTGGTTGATATATAAATAGTCTCGTTCAAAAAAATCGTTAGACACATATACATCAGGATACCCATCTTCGTTTACATCGCCAATAGTTACGCCTAATCCAAACCCGATTAAACTTCCATGTATTCCTGATTCGTAAGTAACTTCTTTGTATTTTCCCCGATCATTTCGATATAAATGATCGCCACCGCCTTTTAAAAAATCTGCTACTGCGGCTTTAGCAGCAGGTTGATTACGAACGTTGGCATAGTTAAGTGTGTTTACCGGAATAGGACTATTATTTACTATAAAACAGTCCAGATCGCCATCCAGGTCATAATCAAAAAAAGAAGCATGCGTAGTATAGCCATCATTATCTAATCCATATTCAGCTGCTTTTTCCGTGAAAGTAAGATTGTGATTATTGATAAATAATTGGTTCTTCCTTAATGCCGCATTTCCCATGTTGCCGGCATTACAAACATAGATATCTAACCAACCATCTGCGTTAATATCTACTAGTACAACACCGGTGCTCCATTGTTTTTTATTAGGGTCAAATCCGGCTTTTTCCGAAATATCTTCGAATTGAAAATTTCCCTTATTGAGGTATAATTTATTAGCAGTTTGGTTACCT
>JAIEQT010000127.1 GCA_019747455.1 Chitinophagaceae bacterium
ATTCGATTATATCTCCAAAAAAGCCGGATTGCTGAGCAGAGCTTTCCGCGATGAACGTTTTTCGTTCAATCAGCTTTTCTCTGGCGCAAAAAAACAAGAAGATCGTTGGAAAGTAATGGTGAATAGAACTGATGGAAATTTAAAAGATTTGTTAGGGGAACTATATGTTCAGAAATATTTTCCGCCGGAGGCGAAAAAAAAGAATGGATGAACTGGTAAATAATTTGCAAGCTGCCTTTAAAAAGCGCATCGCTAAATTGGATTGGATGAGTGACTCTTCTAAAACACGCGCACAAGAAAAATTAGCTGCCTTCCTTAAAAAAATTGGTTATCCTTCGGTATGGAAAAAATATGATGATGTAACCATTACGCGGGATAACCTGTTTGAGAATATGCGCCAGGTAGCGATGCACGATCATAAAGAAGCGGTTGCTAAAATTGGTAAACCGGTGGATAAAACCGAATGGGGAATGACACCTGCTACCGTAAATGCCTACTATAACCCTACTTTTAATGAGATCGTTTTCCCCGCCGGTATTCTTCAATTTCCCTTCTTCGACCTGGGTGCTGATGATGCCATTAACTATTGTGGAATTGGGATGGTGATAGGCCACGAAATGACGCATGGTTTTGATGACCAGGGCCGTCAGTATGATGCACAGGGTAATTTAAAAGATTGGTGGACGAAAACCGACGGTGACAAGTTTAAGGCGAAAGCCGATGGGGTGGTGGCGCAGTACAATAGTTATGTGGTATTGGATAGCTTACACGTAAATGGCGCCCTTACACTGGGTGAAAACCTCGCTGATATTGGTGGTATAGCCATTGCATACGATGCTTTTAAAATGACCAAGCAGGGCCAGGGAACCGAAAAAATAGACGGATTTACGCCCGATCAACGGTTTTTCTTGGGATTTGCCCAGGTTTGGAAGCTGATCAATCGACCCGAAACCATGCGTACCTGCATCACCACGGACCCACATTCGCCGGAAGAATATAGGGTAAATGGGCCGCTGGCGAATTTCGACCCCTTTTATGCCACATTTGGTATAACGGAAAAGAACAAATTGTACCGTAAACCGGCGGAGAGGGCCAAAATCTGGTAAAAATATTTATTTATACACATTGGGTGGTTTGGCGCAAAATTTGATTTTGTGGATGCCACCCCTTTCCTTACCTTTGCCATCCTAATTTTGGGCAAATTAGCGGGTGGACATTTTTATCATTGCATTTGAATGATGGATGCGCCGATTGTACGTTAAGAGAATTTCATCGTTCTCCCCAATATTTTATCGTATCAAAACCGGTTTTACATTAATATGTCTACAACTACATTGAACAACAGGGTCGGCTTCGGTAAAACTAAACATTTGGCTGATGCCCCTGACCTTCTCGACATCCAGTTAGAATCTTTTAAAGAGTTTTTTCAGTTAGAGACTACGCCCGACAAACGTAACGTGGAAGGGTTGTTTCGCGTGTTTAAGGAAAACTTTCCTATCACTGATACGCGTAACATCTTCGTGCTGGAATTTCTCGACTACTTTATCGATCCACCCCGCTACACCATTGATGAGTGTATGGAGCGTGGACTAACTTATGCGGTGCCTTTGAAGGCGAAGCTTAGGTTAAGTTGTAACGATGAAGAGCACGTAGATTTCCAAACCATCGTTCAAGATGTGTTCTTAGGAAATATACCGTATATGACTCCTCGCGGTACTTTCGTTATCAACGGAGCAGAGCGTGTAGTTGTTTCTCAGCTTCACCGTTCTCCGGGTGTATTCTTTGGACAATCAACACACCCTAACGGTACCAAAATTTACTCTGCCCGTGTAATTCCTTTCAAAGGTGCCTGGATGGAGTTTGCTACCGATATCAACAACGTAATGTATGCCTATATCGATCGTAAGAAGAAGTTCCCGGTAACTACTTTATTACGTTCTATTGGCTTTGAAACAGATAAAGATATCCTCGAGCTCTTTGGTATGGCCGATGAGGTTAAAGCTGATAAAAAAACATTGGCTAACCAAGTTGGTAAAAAATTAGCTGCTCGCGTATTACGTACCTGGGTAGAAGATTTTGTAGATGAAGATACCGGTGAGGTTGTAAGCATTGAGCGTAATGAAATTGTGATGGAGCGCGATACGGTTCTTGATGAAGAGGCTATTGCTACCATTATTGAAATGGAAGTGAAGAGCGTATTCATTCAAAAAGAAGATGTAGGTGGCGATTACGCAATCATATATAATACCTTAAATAAAGATACTTCGAACAGTGAATTAGAAGCGGTTCAACATATCTATCGCCAGTTACGTGGTGCCGATGCGCCTGATAATGAAACGGCACGTGGTATTATCGACAAATTATTCTTTAGCGATAAGCGTTATGATTTAGGAGAGGTTGGTCGCTACAAAATCAACAGAAAATTAGGTTTGGAATATCCTTTAACTAAAAAGGTATTGACCAAACAAGATATTATTGAGATCATTAAATACTTGGTTCGTTTAACCAATGCGAAAGCGGAGATCGATGATATTGATCACCTTAGCAATCGTAGGGTTCGTACCGTAGGCGAGCAATTATATGCACAGTTCGGGGTAGGTTTGGCGCGTATGGCGCGTACCATTCGCGAGCGTATGAACGTGCGTGATAACGAGGTATTTACGCCGGTTGATTTGATCAATGCGCGTACCCTATCTTCAGTTATCAACTCTTTCTTCGGAACTTCTCAGTTGTCTCAGTTCCTAGATCAAACCAACCCACTGAGTGAGATCACGCATAAGCGTCGTATCTCCGCACTCGGACCCGGTGGTTTGAGTAGAGA
>JAIEQT010000075.1 GCA_019747455.1 Chitinophagaceae bacterium
TTCCCTAAATAAACTAATACAAAATAATCCATTCTTACGTGCTTCTTTCAATGAGGGAAATATTGTAAGCCAAAGTTTATCATGGGTTAAAACTACGGTTAGCAATCGTAACCCCAATGTGAGTAATTACTATAGTGTTGGTATTGAAGAAGCAGGGGGATTATTTGGTTTTGTTCCCGGACTCAAAGGCAATATCTACCGGTATTTAAAAACCCAGGCAGAGTATAGACGATCTGTAAAAATGGGAAAGAACGAATTGGCTTATCGGGCATTTGGCGGTATAGGTATCAATTATGGAGGAGATAGTATTATTGGTCCAACCCTACCCTTTTTTAAACAGTTTTCTGCAGGCGGACCGAATAGTATGCGAGCATGGGTTCTTCGACAACTCGGTTTAGGAAGTTCTAGTTTAAGTGAGCAGGATCCCGCATCAAATGCATTCAGAGATCGGTTCGGCGATTTACAATTAGAAGTGAATTTGGAGTATCGTTTTCATTTGGCTTCCATAGGCGGGTTTAAAATTGCGAGTGCTGTATATACGGATATTGGTAATGTGTGGAATGTAAGAAGAATAGCATCTGCAAGCGACCCCGACTCTCGTTTTTCATTCAAAAATTTTGGTAGAGATATTGCCATAGGTGCCGGAACAGGATTGCGTTTTGATATGTCTTATTTCCTGATTCGCTTAGATTTTGCCTACAAGGTAAAAGATCCACTAAGAGTGGCGAATGATGGTTGGATGAGTATCAAAGATTTTAATTGGACGGATACCAGAGCTAATGGTGTACAAATTAGAAACTATGCGTTACAGTTAGGTATTGGCCTACCCTTCTAAACTGGTAAGTGATTTAATCCTCGCCTCAAAAGCATCTATACTAAACGCATCTTCTACATCAAATGAACCAATATTAGTTCTTCTTAAACTACTCATGTAGCCGCCGCAACCAAGCGCGGCACCATAATCGTGGGCTAAACTTCGGATATAAGTACCTGTAGAACAACGAACTGAAAAATGAAGCACCGGTAATTGAATATTGGTGATTGTGAAATCATAAATACTTACCGGCCTGGGTTCTAATACAATATTTTCTCCTTTGCGAGCGGCTAAATACACCGGTTTCCCATCGCGTTTAATGGCAGAATGAGCCGGGGGTACTTGCAAAATATCTCCGATAAATTGTTGTGTAGCCTCCTGTATTTGTGTTTCGGTAATAGCATCTATAGATCTAAAATCAGCAGGTGCTGATTCCAAATCATAGGTAGGTGTAGTTGCTCCAATGGTAAACGTTCCGGTATAGATTTTTGGCATTCCCATATACTCGTTAATTTTCTTGGTAAACTTGCCTGTACATACAATAAGTAACCCTGTTGCCAGTGGATCCAGTGTTCCGGCATGACCAACTTTTACAACTTTTGTGAGGTTCCTTATTTTGCGAACTACGTCAAAGGATGTCCAACCCAAAGGCTTATCTATCAATATAACTTCTCCTTCTAAAAAAGATTGAAGCGCGGGATCTATCGGTTTCTGACGCATTATTTTTTAATTTGATCCCAGTTTTTCAACAAAACGGTATCCATTATGTAATTGTGGGATCTATTTTTCTTTGCAAAAGCATTTGCATTATCAATTCTTTCTTTTGTGGCAGGGTGCGTACTCAAGAATGCGATCATATCAGGCGCTTTACCATATGCTTCCTGCAAACGTAACATAAGATTACGCATGGCAATCGGATCGATGTTATTATCTACCAATAGCTGCATGCCGGCTGCATCGGCTTCTCTTTCCAAATTTCTGGAATAGCCTAAACTTCTTAGTGTTTCTGCATTCTCAACCAACACAGAAGCTACCCCCGATGCGTCGTTTAAGGCAACAGAAATCAATATGGCTACTGCAGAACTGCGCAGTAGAGAACGCAGGCTATGTCTTTTATTGATATGGCTCACTTCATGTGCTAGCAGTGCGGCTAACTCATTACCCGACTTCATCGATTTTAATATACCCGTGTATACTACTATTTTACCACCGGGTAAGGCAAAAGCATTCACTTCTTTATTTTTTACCACGGTAACATCGATGGTATATGTTTTACTCAATTGTAATGCGGTTGCAACCTCATTCACTAACCTGGTTTTTTCAGAATCAATATCACGCGTATCTACGAAAGCATTAAATAATTTATCACCCATAATTTTTTCCTGTGTAGGAGAAACAATTTTTAAGCCTACCCAAGGAACCATGCTAGCAATTGCGAAATATCCGCCTATCAAGAGTATTACGAATACAAAAGCCAATATCCCAACATGCATATTCATAAGCTTTCCAAACCAAGAGGGGTTTGCGTGTGATATACCGTTCCTAATAGTAAGATAAGCAGGATCTGAAAATGGTATGGCGAGGTATGCAGCCCCCGACTTATCAATATATACGTAGAGATGTTCTCCAACATGCGCGATAGTACATCCTTTGTAGGGAATTGTAATAGGGTCTTGCATTACTTGAAACCCACTATCCGCATACACAAAATGGAGTTCCATTTTTTGATCATCGGCTACTACGGTAACCGGCTGTCCGGCCGATGTTTTGCCATCGTAGTATAGCGGTATTGAACTACTATCCATTATATAATAAATCCGAAATCAAAAAAATCAGAGAGATCTTCTCCAGTTGCATCGCTAAAATCTTCTTGCTCCTGACGCAACTGATCAAAATTTATAACGCCATCTAAAGCAATATGATTCATTACAAATGCAAGTGTTCTGGTAATAACCCATGGCGTAGCAATCCCTAATGTGAATATTAATAATAAAATATTTACAATAATC
>JAIEQT010000117.1 GCA_019747455.1 Chitinophagaceae bacterium
ATTGCCATACTTAGTTCGGGTGGTGCTCGTAGTCATGACGGTACTATTTTCGCACAAGGTGGAGGAACGTATAAAGCCAGCGATCCTGAGAATTTCTTAGGTATGGTATTAGGTGTTGAAGATTATAACACCTTATTACGCCTAGCCAAATCGGGTGAACCGGTAAAATTAGAAGCCGATGTAAAAACAAAATTCTTTACCAAAGATTTGCAAGGTTATAACGTAATTGGTGAAATACCAGGAACTGATCCTAATGTAAAAGATGAAGTGGTGATGATTGGTGCCCACCTTGATTCTTGGCAAACCGGTACCGGAGCTACCGATAATGCTTCAGGTTCAGCGGTAATGATGGAAGTGATGCGTATTTTAAAAACATTGGGAGTAAATACAAAAAGAACTATTCGTATAGGGCTCTGGAGTGGTGAAGAGCAAGGCTTATTAGGTTCTCGTGGCTATGTGAAAAAAACCTTCGCCGATCCTGCTACTATGCAACCGATGCCTGCACATGAAAAATTTTCAGCTTACTATAATATCGACAATGGAACAGGGAAAATAAGAGGTATCTATTTGCAAGGAAATGAAGCCTGCAGAAATATTTTCGCTTCATGGCTTGCTCCTTTTAAAGATTTAGGCGCTACTACGGTTACCATCAGCAATACCGGTGGTACGGATCACCAATCCTTCGACGGTGTTGGCCTGCCGGGTTTTCAATTTATTCAAGATGAAATAGAACACGATACCCGCACTCACCATAGTAATATGGATGTATATGATCATTTAATTGAAGATGATCTCAAACAAATAGCAACTATTGTAGCTGCATTTGCTTACAATACAGCACAAAGAGACGCCAAACTTCCGAGGAAAGAAATGCCTAAGCCACGCGGAAATACCCCCCGTTTTTAGGATTAATTTTCCACATTAATGCGGAACAACGGGGAGCGTTCCACAGCCTTGCTATATTTGTTTGCTATGGCTAAAAGTGGTAACGATACCCCCTTAATGCAACAGCATCGGGCAATTAAGCAAAAATATCCCGATGCTGTTTTATTATTTAGAGTGGGCGATTTTTATGAAACATTCGGTGAAGATGCCATCATAGCAGCACGTGTGCTTGGTATTACGCTTACCAAAAGAAACAATGGCGCCGCTGCTTCCAGTGAATTGGCCGGATTCCCACATCATGCACTCGACACCTATTTACATAAACTTGTAAAAGCTGGATATCGGGTAGCTATTTGCGATCAACTCGAAGATCCTAAAACCGTAAAAGGAATCGTAAAAAGAGGGGTTACGGAAATGGTAACTCCGGGTGTAGCTACGAATGATAAATTACTTGAGTTCAAGAGTAATAACTTTTTAGCAGCTATCCATTATACGGAACAGCAAACAGGTATTGCTTTACTCGACATTTCAACAGGTGAGTTTTTTGTTGCTCAGGGCAATGAAGAATATGTAGATAAACTTTTACAAAGCTTACAACCGGCAGAAGTAATCTTTCAGCGGAGTTACCAAAAACAATTTAAAGAAACGTATGGAACGCGCTTCTATACCTATACCATGGAAGCATGGATTTTTGAAGAAGCTTTTGCTACGGAAAATTTGCTCAAACATTTTCAAACACATTCGCTTAAAGGGTTTGGTATAGAAGGTTTTACAGCGGCGATTGTGGCTGCCGGGGCTATCTTATATTATTTAAAAGAAACCGAACATCCCAACCTGCAACATATTACCGGTATCCATAGAATTGAAAGAGAAGATTTTTTATGGATGGATCGCTTTACTATTCGCAATTTAGAATTATTACCCAGTGGCGCTCGAGATCAGCAGAGCTTATTAGATATAATAGATCATACGGTGAGTCCGATGGGAGCCCGCTTATTAAAAAGATGGATGGCCTTCCCGCTCAAAGATATTCAAACTATCAATGAGCGCCTAGAAACTGTTGAATACGCTATATTACATAGTGATTTACGCAGTTCTCTGGCGCAGGCTATCAAACAATGCGGTGATATAGAAAGATTGGTGAGTAAAATTCCGCTACGCAAAATTAATCCACGTGAGGTGATGCAGATTGCCAAGGGACTGGAACAGATTGGCATCATCAAAAATAAACTAGCTTCTTCAACAACAGGTTTTTTACTAAGAGCTGGCGACGCGCTTAATCCCTGCGTTCATATTTATCAAAAAATCATGGCTGAAATTGAAGATCTACCCCCAGTAGCTATGCATAAAGGGGGTGTTATCAAAAAAGGGATTCAGGAAGAACTCGATCAGCTCCGTGCAATCGCGAGTGGGGGAAAAGAATATTTAGTTAATATCCAACAAAGAGAAGCCGAGAGAACGGGAATCAACTCGCTGAAAATAAGTTATAATAATGTATTCGGTTATTATTTAGAAGTTACCAATGCACATAAGCATAAAGTGCCTTCCGATTGGATTCGGAAGCAAACACTTACTAATGCGGAGCGATATATCACACCCGAACTTAAAGAGTACGAGGAAAAAATAACAGGGGCAGAAGATAAAATACTACAAATTGAAGCCAATCTGTATAATGAGTTATTACACGCTTTACAGGATTATATGGCTCCCATACAAACAAATGCCCAAGTACTTGCTGCAATAGATTGTTTATTATGTTTTGCTGAAAACGCTATTCAGTTTAATTATAAAAAACCACAATTACATGATGGCTTTATGTTGCGTATTGAAGCAGGCAGGCATCCCGTAATTGAGCGACACCTTCCTGCTGGGGAAAATTATGTATCGAATAATATTACCCTCGACCCCGATGGAGAACAGATCATCATTCTTACCGGACCAAATA
>JAIEQT010000605.1 GCA_019747455.1 Chitinophagaceae bacterium
ACAAATATGTTTCAAGCATTTACATCTATAAGATCGGGGATGCAAAACTCAAAAGCTTCAGGATTTACGACAACAAACTTTTTACCATAACCGGACATTATCTCAGCGCCGTTAAACTAAGCGACAAAATCATTGCGGCATTGCGTTAAAATATATTTGGCCAATATCAGGGGAAGACTGAAAACCTGTAACAGAGTAAGTCAAAAACCACAAAATTTTTAAATATGAAAAAATTGATTTTACCAGCTATGATGGTTGTCCTGGCAATCACTAGCGCATTTACTACCGATTTTAGTGCCGATAAAAAAGCGGTCAACACTTTCGAGACCGGTTGGAAACGTCTTTCTACAACAAACCCTAAACAGTGCGAGGAGAAAGAAGAATGTCAGATTGAAACCACTGCGACAGTTTGCCGCGTTGGTCAGGTAATCTCGGGTGCACAGCTTTACAAAATGAATGCCAACGACGAGTGCATCATTCCTTTGTACAAGCCGGTACACAACTAAAAAAAATGCAGTCCCTTTTCGGGACTGCATTTTGATTTTTAATTGGGAACCATCCAGCTTTCAATTGGTTCGCCTTTTAAATAATGTCCAAACCAGCTTTCTACTTTTCGGGTTAAATCTTCGGTATTCTCTCTTTTCAGGATTTCATGTATTTCATCCGGATACAATAACATAATATGCTGTTTCCCTAACCGTCGCATTGCCATATATAACTCAATAGATTGCCTGGCCTCAACTTGTGTGTCCTCAAGCCCTGTCCAGGATAGCAAGGGCGTATTAATGTCGCCCGCGAAATAGATAGGCGAATTATCAATATAATATTGTTTCTTTTCTGCAATCGATCCCCCGGTACGAAACTGCCCATTTTCAATAATAAAAAAATTAGGAATCTTCAGGCTTCGATGAATTGCATGGTTGGCGCTTGTAAGGTCTGTAACCGCTGCGCCGGCAACAGCACACTTAAAGATATTGCTTTGCGAAATAATATAGTCGGTTTCATATCCTCCAAACGAGTGTCCAATCAAACCGATGTTCGATGCATCAATATCCCCCGATTCCAAAACTTTTTTTACTGCCGTTTCAACACATTCAACGGCAGAGCTTCCAACACCTACATCATTGTATGCGATATCAGGAAGAAATACAAAATAGCCCTGAGCAGACAGGTTCGCAAAATTAACCCCGGTCCCATTGCAAATACTCGGCATCCAATAGCGGTGTAATAAGCTGTACTGCCTTTCATATATATTAACAATCATTGGATATTGCTTGCCTCTTTTGAAGTCGGCGGGACAATATAGAATTCCTGACAAAGGTTCTCCACTCGGTGCACTATAGTGAATGATTTCCGTTTTACCCCAAAGAAACTTATCATGCTGCCTATTGCTCTTAAAAACACTTGTCGTTTTACCTCTTCTTGAAATAAATATTTCCGGTGGACTTCCGAAACTTTCAGCAATATAGGCAGTCACGTCACGATTGTCATTTTGTATGGCATTTCTGGCTCTTGCATTGATGAATCCTATATTCTGAAGGCCGGCTGACCGGCTGTAATTGTAATATCCGGATTTTGAGTAATCCTGAGATATCGCCGACAACAAAACAGTCTTGTCAAGATCAAAAACTCCGGTCGTTCTGACCCTGCTTTGAAGCGAAGAACGTTCCGAAGCATCCTGGACTACTATCCGGAAAACTATTCCATGTTCCCTGCCATTTGTCAATCTGGCGGGTAATTTACCATCAGGAAAAAATTCCCAGACGTCATACTCATCATATAATAGTAAACTTTCATCGCCTTTGGTCCATCCTGCACATTGGTAAGCTTCAGGCGGTCCGGGACTGTCGCTGTTTACGTCGGCAAATGAAACGCCAACCGAGGCAGTTAAATTTAAATGTACATCTTTTACAAAATCATAAATGTACCAATCGGGAGATCTGTAATAAACTACATATCTTCCTTCAGGCGAAACCATCATATAATGGTCGCTGCTATCCTGGCCTTGTAAAAATAGTTTGCGATTTCCTGTACCAAGATTGGTAAGGTAAATGTCCACTTTGCCGGAATAATCTGTTTGCGGTTCATAAGCTTGCGGATTAAATGTAAGCGAGAATTTCCCGTTCATTATCGCACCGCCATATGGTAAGGACAAATCATTAACCTCAACAAGTTTATTGGTTTCGATGTTCCAAATCACTTGTACTGCTGTTCGGGTAAAGCCGACAATCTCTGCCGCTTTTGTATAAATAAATTTGTCAGCAGTATTCCATACCTGTACCTGATTTTCAGGACTGCCTTCATTCTTTTTGGATTGTTGCACCTTAAAAAAAAGCATCTTACCGTCACCGGAAAAGGCAGGCCTTTGTTCATATTGAATTTTCCTGCCAATTGAAAAGCAATCTTTACTCGTGCAATCTAAGGTTGACAATACATTTTTTCTGTAACAGTATACAGAACCGTTTCCGTCACTGGCCGAATAGAACGCGAGTGCCTGTCCATCCGCAGACCAACTCATGCTTTGATACGGTACGGTGTTGTTTTGTATGACTACTGTAGCTGGGTTCATTTCTCGCAGCTTTAAAATGATAATTTTAAAACTGTTTAGTGCCGTTACTGACATGGCAATCTCGTTCTGATTTGGGTTTAAGCTGTATTCGGTAATGTTTTTAAAAGCCTTTAGCACAACGCCGTTCTTCTGGCAAATTGTTAGCACATTCGCGTCATCGGATTTATCGTATAACAAAAGGTGTTTTCCTGCAGCCTGATAATTGCTTACATGATCGTAAGACGTCAAGGACTGCTTTTTAAGATTTACTATATGAAGCTTGCTATT
>JAIEQT010000250.1 GCA_019747455.1 Chitinophagaceae bacterium
GAGTTGTAATGCTTCTTGCCAACCCTGAATTACTTGCATTAAAGAGAAAGTGATGGGTTCACCTCTGTCAACAGAGCTATCAAAAACCTCACCATTTGTAAGCGTACCATGATAATGACATCTTACCTTGCTATTTAGCGTAGGTTTTGTACCATTACCACCTGATTTAAGTACCTCGTATTGTAAACCACTTGGTAAAGTTACAACACCCGGTCTTTTACCATTAGATTCTAAAAATGACTGTCCCGCTTTTTTTACTATAGCCGCCTTTGCAGACTGTGCTTCCATTTGATAGGTTCCAATACACTTGTCTAAAGCATCTTCAGCAATAATTGGCTTTTTAGATTGCAGAGCATCTTGCAAACCTTTTTGTAGAATAGTAATATTAATAGGGTCTAATCCTTGTGATTTAAAGCTCTGTGCTATGCGTATTCCCAATGCGTAGCTGGCACTGTCTGCTAATGTTTTAAACGCTGTAACCGGAATAGGATTTTTTGAACCCGGCTTTGTAACGGTTTTTGGAGCCGGTTTAACTTGAGCCTGTACCGCAGCAATTACTAATAGACTTACTATAAAAAAACATACTTTTTTCATTTCTTATTTCTTTTTTGCAAATTAAGTTAAAAGTGCTGCCAATTGTGCATCTGTTTTTTTAAAGCTAAAAGTCTCCATAATTTTTTGCATTTGCTTAGCAATATCTGCATTACAAAGATTACCTATACTACCCTCGTGGGTATGTTGAATAGTAGTGCTATATTCAAAGTTTCCCTGCTCTATAGCATCTCCAATTTGTTTATAGGCATCTCTGAAAGGAATTCCTTGTAATACCAGTTTATTCACTTCTTCTACACTAAACATATACTTATACTTTTCGTCCTTCACAATATTTTCCTGAATCTGGATATTAGAAAGCATCAACCCGGCCATATCAATACATTGCTTAAGGTCTTTGAAAGCGGGAAAAAGATGCTCTTTTAGTAATTGTAGATCTCGCTGATAACCAGATGGCAAATTGGTTGTCATCATCATGATTTCGTTTGGCAACGATTTAAGTCGATTACAATAGCTTCTGATCAACTCAAAAACATCCGGATTTTTCTTATGCGGCATAATACTGGATCCAGTAGTAAGATGAGCCGGAAAAGATATAAAATTAAAATTTTGATTAAGGTATAAGCAAATATCCATACTTAACCTTGCTAGGGTATCTGCAACACTGGCAAGCGAAGCGGCAACGATTCTTTCTGTTTTACCTCTGCTCATTTGTGCATATACAACATTATAATGAAGCGTATCGAAGCCCAACAGTTTTGTTGTTTGGGTTCTATTAATAGGAAAAGAAGATCCATAGCCTGCAGCAGAACCAAGTGGATTTTTATTGACTATCTGATAAGCTGATTGTAATTGAATCATATCATCAATCAGGCTTTCAGCATAAGCACCAAACCACAACCCGAATGAAGATGGCATGGCCAACTGCAAATGTGTATAACCGGGCAATAAGTGATTTTTATAAGACTCACTTTGTGTTTGCAATAACTCAAAAAAAGTATGAATAGAAGAAACTAATTCTTTTATTTCATTCCGTAAAAAAAGTTTTATATCAACTAATACTTGATCGTTACGACTGCGGGCACTATGTATTTTTTTTCCTGCTTCGCCAATACGCTGAGTGAGCAGCAGTTCTACATAAGAATGTATATCTTCTACGGTTGAGGGGATTTCAAAATCCGGTTTGTTCACTTCTCCATAAATATGTTGAAGTGCTTGAACCAGTTGTTTCGCTTCTATGTTGGTTAATAACCCCACATCACCTAACATCTTAGTATGGGCAATCGAGCCTAATACATCGAACGGAGCTAACATAGCATCAAAATCTTTATCTTTCCCTACGGTAAACGATTCAACGGCTAATGCGGTTTCAGTTCCTGATTTCGACCATAGTTTCATACTAATGATTTAAGCAAATTAATATAGGTATCAACCCCATTTTCTATTTCTTCTATAAAGATAAACTCATCTGCAGTATGGCTTCTTGCACTATCTCCGGGACCCATTTTTAAAGCCGGAAAAGGCATTAATGCTTTATCACTTGTTGTGGGGCTGCCATAACAGGTTTTTCCCAGCGCAATACCTGATTGAACAACAGGGTGTTGCAAAGAAATAGAAGTACTCTTTAATCTGGTACTTCTGGGTGTTAAAGTAGCTTGTAAAGAATTACGTAGAATAGTGATAACTTCATCAAAAGAGTACAATTCATTTACGCGAATATCGAGTAGGTATTCTGCTGAAGCAGGCACTACATTATGCTGTATATTATCTGTATGAAATGAAGTTACCGTAACTTTTACAGGTCCAAGCAAGTGACTTACTCTATCAAATTGATACTGCTGAATCCATTGAATATCTTCAATAGCTTTGTAAATAGCGTTATCACCTTCATTCCTGGCTGCGTGCCCGGCTTTTCCTTTTACAATTGCATCCACCACTAGTAATCCTCTTTCAGCAACTGCTAAATTCAATTGTGTAGGCTCCCCAACTATAGCAAAATCAATAGTAGGCAGCGTTGGCAATAAAATCTCAACTCCATTCTTTCCTGATATTTCTTCCTCTGCTGTTGCTGCTAATAATAAATTATATTTTAGATTTTGCTTTTCATAATAGTATAAAAAGCAGGTTATCAATGATACCAGGCAGCCTCCGGCATCATTACTACCCAAGCCATATAATTTGCCATCAATAATTGAGGCATCGAAAGGATCACGGGTATAAGCCTTATTAGGCTTAACAGTATCATGATGTGAATTTAATAAAATAGTAGGCTTCGAAGAATCAAA
>JAIEQT010000565.1 GCA_019747455.1 Chitinophagaceae bacterium
AATCAATTCTGCTCCTTTCAACCGATCACAAATTGGTTTAGTGTGATCATATACTTCGCTAGAAGTTTGGGTTCCAAAAGCAACAGCACTGGCTACATTGTTTTTTACAAAGTCTATTGAAAGAATATCTTTTGCATTTGTGATAGCCAATAAATCTTTCGGAGTAGTTACTAATGATTTGTAAGAGCTATTACTCAATGCAGTAGGTAAGATATCAGCTAGTTTCAAAGAAGAACCTGAGTTGCTTCTGATAGTTGCACTAGCCGTTGCGCTTGGTAATTTGCTATAGTCAACAGTTCCCTGCATACTGTTAATGGCATTTTTATAAACTCTTGTGGCAATAGCATCACCTAAACTTTTACTTTCTACACCACCACCGCCACCACCACTAACGGTGCCGATTGTTGCGAAACCAAAATCATAACTATGGTTGTTGCTACCTACTGTACCTGTTGTTACAGCAATATCAGCATCATTACCAGTATAAGCACCATCGCTATCTCTTTCATCTGCGTTAGCATCTACACCGCCATTGTTAGCAAATGTTAACTCATAAGTGGAAAGGGGCGCTTGAACACTACCACCTTGTGCATTTGGAATACGAATGGTAAACGAACTATTCGGTTGAAGTAATGCAATATTATAAATTGCTGAGGCGGTAGACGTACGATTGGGGTCGCTAGAGAAATAGTATTCTCCGTTCGCATTTGTAACAGCCGTTCCAATTACAGTGCCACCAATACGTAGCTGTACAGTAACACCTGATATACCATTTTCATCTGCATCTTGAATACCATTGCCATTTGCATCAAACCAAATACGATTCCCTATCTCAATAGGAGCAGGAGCAGAGATGATTTCCAAATCACCCAAACCACTTGCTTTACCAAAAACACTTACATCATTACCACTATATAAAACTTTACCATTTTTAGCCTGACCATTATCATTTGCATAATAACGCACACCTCCGGTATACCAAATAGTGTAAGGGTCGAATGCTGTATTAATAACTTCTTTACCAGGAAAGTTTGCAACACTACCTACACTGGTTTCATCATGATCTAAGTTGGCAGAACCGGTAGCGGGATTACCAACGTAAAGTGGTCCCGGATTTCCAATACTATTCGCTGAAAAACGATCGTTATAATAAAATTCACCACCGCCATTTCCTTCATTATTACCGGCGCCATTCGTTGTTTTAGTACCTGCAGTACCATTGCTTTCAATAGAAAAATTTGAGTAAGTACCCCCCGTATTTCCAGCTTTCATAATATCTCCCACAGAGTTGCCCGTATATAAAGTACCACCGCTCACACCAAAGTTTACATTACCGGTTTGGTGCCCAGTTCTATCACTAATCCCAATGATCATGGCATCATCATCACTTGGATCAAATTCAATGGCACTTAACATGGGTTGGGGGTGAATGATATTCGATCCTATTTTCGTTAGTTCATTAAAGTTTCTAACCCAGGGATGCCATGAAGTTTGACAAGTAGTGGCAGCCGGGATAGTACCATTCGGGTCAGTATAATTAGTATTTTTATTAAATCCAAAACCCGTATTTGCGTTAGCTCTTCTATTATAGGTTAATGGTGCATTCAAAACCTCTGTAAATGTGGCAGTAGCTGGATTTGCGCTAGCACTTACTTTTACAACGATAGCTTTTAACTCATTTCTGTCAACGGTAGAATTATCAGGCTTTACACCATCCAACACGCCACCTACGTAGATATTACCTCTGTGGAATTTCACAGCGAAAGGGCGGAAAGTACTATTACCTTCTGCCACACCGTAGCTCATATCATAACGAACAATTTGTGAAGCATTTGTGGGAGCAGATCCATTAAGACCTAATTCAATTCTCCAGAGTCTTCTGTCTGCCAAGTTCACAACATACAAATACTGACCGTCATCAGAGATTGAAATGCCACCTAATCCTACTTTGCCTACCTCCGTTAATACATTACCACCCGTGATATTATCATAGTTTGCTTGCGTTTTGTTATTTCCAATACCATTCCTACTGGGTAATGAACCTGCATTAAAAGCAGGATTAATACTGTTTAAGTTTACAAAACTGGTTGTACTACCGGTATTGGCAACAGCTTTAGCGCCATTAGTAACATATATTCCACTAGTACCTAACGGGCCAAGGGTTACATGCCTTTTTACAAAAGCTGAATAATATAATTTATCGGCCTGGCGATTATAAGCAGTACCCCAGGTTGCTCCTGTTTGTCCTTGTTTAGCAATGGTAGTTTGTGCAGTACCATCATAATTAAAAGCGTATGCACCATCTCCTTCAGCAGCATCATACCAGTTCCCAGATATGAACTGGTTATCACCATTTACGTAGGTGGGTACAACAACACGCGCATTTAAATTATCAATATAATGACCGGGGTAGTTGATACCGAAATCAGCTACTGTTGGTGTAGTGGTATTTCCGGTTACAAATTGCACACTGGTTTTGTTGTTCAAACCTGCAGGAGCAGGATAGTTTGTACTTTGCCACCCTTCAAACTCCAAACGAACTTTGATACCATTGCCTATGATATTGAAATTGAAGCTATAAACGCCATTTGCATTCGTTGTGGCAGTTCCTAATTGCGTTCCGGCAATACTAAAAGCTCTTACAAGAACGCCAGATACGCCCGGCTCGTTATATGAACTATTATTTTCTCTGGCACCACTTCCATTAAAATCACGGTAAACAGTTCCCGTAACGGAAGTTTGCGCCGTTGCCAAATTCGCCAAAGCCATCAAGCTAATTGCCAAAAGAAAGATATAAGGCGTTATCCCTATATTCTTTTTTCGGTAAGTTTGTTGCGTGTAGAAATTATTCATAAGTGCCAG
>JAIEQT010000338.1 GCA_019747455.1 Chitinophagaceae bacterium
TCGCAAATACCAATCATTTCATGTTGCGGGTTTTCATATTCTTGAAATGATGGCTCAATGGTAAGACTTGTATAATTGCTATTAGCCGCAATCAGCTCTTTTGATAAATTATCAATAGCATTTACCAAACGTTCTTTGTTATTATCAATAAGTGTTTTAGCAATATCAAGAATCGGCTGGACCGATCTATAGTTTTTGGTAAGTACCACTGTTCGAATTGTTTGCTTATATCTATTGGCAAAATTTACCATATTGGATATGTTAGCACCTTGAAAACGATAAATACTTTGATCATCGTCGCCAACCACAAAAATGTTTGGCTCATCCCAGTAATTTATTAAAAGCTCTACTATTCTATTTTGTGTGCCGCTGGTATCCTGGTATTCATCTACTAAAATATACTGGAACTGCTCTTGGTATCGGCTTAGTAGTAAGGGTTGTTCCTCAAATACTTTGATTACCCAATTGATCATATCATCAAAATCATATAAATTTCTTTTGCGCATCAAATCCTGAAACTTATTGAATTCATTTACTGCTGCCCGCAGTTTTTCCATTTTCTCTTTTTCTTCAGCAATCTTATTTTCTTTCAAGTCTCCTTTTTGGTATCCCTTACCCGATTTTTTATAAATAAATTCATCTCGTGTAGGAATATCAGCCAAATAGGTATCAATAGCTGTATTGATCAGCTCAGGAGACCAGCCTTCTTTTTTCATATTGGCAAACAGGTGTTGCAAGTTGCCAATCTCATAATATACATCACCCCTGTATCGCTTCAGCGGATGATTTTTGGGAAAGGAGTCTATCAGTTGTGTAAAAAGCTCGATACGTTGTAACTCAGAAATCGGGTCGAGTGCTGTTTTCTCAAAGAGGGATAAGTTTTCCTGAATTACATCATTACAAAAAGCATGAAATGTATAAATATTGACTTTATAGGCATCCGCACCAATAAAACCAATCAGCCTTTTTCGCATGGCAATAACCCCCGCATCGGTATACGTAAGGCAAAGAATATTATGTGGTTGAAAGTCGGTAGCTTCTAGTATTTTGGCGATTCTGGCACCTAAAATCTGCGTTTTCCCGGTTCCCGGGCCGGCAATAACCATCACAGGGCCTTCAATATGATCTACTGCTTTCTTTTGCTCAGTATTTAATAATCCATAAATCTGTTCAAATTGTTCCTTTTGTACCAATCTGTTATTCATTCCTTAAAGATAATATGAACCATATTATACTAATGCTGTTATATTGATAATATCAGTCTATGTCGCGAATTTATAGCCTCAAAACAGTTCAATCGATACCTGTTTCATTAGAAGTAGCGTGGGATTTTTTTAGCAAGCCCGATAATTTGAAAGAAATCACTCCCGAAAACCTTGGATTCGATATCATTAGTAAGCATCATGGGAAGGAAATGTATGCCGGACAAATAATCGAGTACCGTGTTAAACCTGTATTAAGTATTCCTTTATATTGGATGACTGAAATTACCCATGTAGTGACCAATCAATTTTTTGTGGATGAGCAAAGATTTGGCCCTTATTCACTTTGGCATCATCAACATCATTTTAAAGCTATTGATGGTGGAGTTGAAATGACGGATATCGTGCATTATAAATTACCTCTTTGGGTATTAGGCGATATAGCTAATTCTTTATTTGTTCAAAATCAATTGAAACATATTTTCGAATATCGTTATACCGCAGTAGAAGCTAAATTCGGCTCTTTTACAGGTGCTGAAAAAACGATAGTTTTCTCTAGCTAGATATCTTTAATTATACCTTCTTACTTTAGTTCAATTAATGGACTTACATTATTGTTGATATCAATAGTAGCAACACAAATTCGCTTACCCCTGCTATCGGGTATTTTTGAAAGATCAATGGTTGCGTCTTTACTTGTAATGATTACTTCCACCAACTGTGCGTTTATAAATTTTGCCTCTTTATCTGTTGGTAAAACGAATATGCCAAATCCCTTTATTTGTAGTTTCCCCGAGTAAGTAAGGGAGATATTATTTTCTTTTTTTTCTATGATTGGCTGTTCAGGAATATCATTATTTAACCAAGGCATTGGGGGAACTAAAGCCGGATAATAATAATAGTTATTACGTAAACTATCATTCCATCCATTCGGATTTTTTTCAAATACCTTACTGTTAAAATAAACACTTCCTTGTGTTGTATTGTAAGCTCGAAGCTCTTTTATTTGATTTGGGATCTCATTTTTATTTTTCCAGGCATCATTGGTTCCTGCTCTGTAAATACCCATGCCAATATAAATATGCTTACCATAACCATGTTCATTCCACCATTTTAAAAGCACGTCATAATCGGCTAGTTTGTGTCCACGCTCCCAATATAATTGGGGTGTTACATAATCAATCCAGCCCTTTTCTAACCATAATAAAATATCAGCATACAAGTCATCGTAATTTGTTTGCCCGGCTTTAGTATCGCTGCCCATTGGATCCTGACTTTTGTTTCTCCAAACTCCAAAAGGTGATATACCGAACTTTACACGTGGATTTGTTGATCGAATGGCCCGTTGTAATTGTACGATAATACTATCGCAGTTACTTCTTCTCCAACTGTCTTTGGAAAGTCCGTTACCGAATAGCTCAAATGTTTTCTGATCGGGAAATTCTTTACCAGCAATTCTATATGGGTAGAAATAATCGTCCATATGAATAGCATCTACATCGTAACGGGCAACCAAGTCTTTAACTATGCGCACTGTATGTTCTCTAACTTCAGGTAAGCCCGGGTTAAAATATTTTGTAGTGCCATATACTACGAACCATTCCGGATGAATTTTAGTGAGATGGGTAGGCGCTCTGGATGATTTAGTAATATTGAAAGTAGCTCGATAAGG
>JAIEQT010000600.1 GCA_019747455.1 Chitinophagaceae bacterium
TTTAGCGGTAAAGCCATACGGAGCAAAACGTATGTATTGTTTACCGTCTAAAAAGTTTGATAGATCTTCATGTAACCAGCCACCACCATTAAAGCGAGTGTCAACGATTAATGCTTCTTTATCTGCATTACGTCCCAAAACTTCTTCGTATACCGTTCTATAGCTACCATCATTCATACCCTGCACATGTACATATCCTACTTTACCACCACTTAGTGTTTCAACCATCTTACGCATATTGGATACCCAACGATCATATAATAATCCTTGTTCATTAGCAATTGGCTTTACCACTTCTTCAAATCTTTCTTTGGTCTCTGGGTTGTATAGTGTTAATAAAACATTTTTACCTGCTTTCCTATTTAATAATTTAGACCAATCTATACTTGCCGTAATGGCTTCACCATCTATTTTTTCAAGAATTTGATTCGCTTTTATTTTACTTGAAGCCAAATCAACTGGGCCACCGGCTATTACTTCTGTAATCTTCAATCCGTCTCCACCTGTAAACTCATCATAAAATAATCCTAGTGAAGCTGTTTGATCTCCATTTGGGTTCTGTGGAGCATATCTTCCTCCAGTATGAGAAGCATTGAGTTCTCCAAGCATTTCACTTAGTAACTCTTGAAAATCGTAGTTATTATTAATATGTGGTAAGAAACGAGCGTACGCTTTTTTATACATTTCCCAATCTACACCATGCAACTTCGGATCATAGAATTTTTTCTTTACTTGTCGCCATGCGTGATCAAAAATATAAGCTCTTTCTCCTGCTGTGTTTAAATTCATCTCACTGCGAATACTTATGGGAGTGGTTTTGCCACTTTCAGGTTCGTATTTAGCCAAACCATTCTCAGTTTGTAAGAGTAGCCATTTCCCATCGGGGGATAAACTAATATTGGCAAATGCGCCAAACTTGTTTAAAACCTTACTTTCGCGCGTGCGTAAATCGATCTGCCATAATTCAACAGAACGTTCATTGGTAGCCGTGTACCATAATTTATCTCCTGAAGGATTAATAATGAAACTGCCTAAAGAAACAGATGCATTAGTTAGTCTAATTTTTCTGTCATCAATTCTTTTTAAGTCGGGTTGCCAATTCGCTTTAGCCAATGAATCTTTTATTTTTGAAGCACTATCTTTTTTTACTTTATCTTCTTTCTCTTTAACTAAGCTATAGTCTTCTTTACTAAGTTTAAACCGATCAAAACTATCTTGGTCAAAGAAAAGCATATACACATCTAATTCGCGGGATCCTTGTAATGCCAACGACTTTCTACCCAACTTATCAGTTGCCCAGGCAATTGCTTTTCCTTCAAATGCCCATTGGATACCTGCATCTTGAAATCCACTCTGGGTAACATCGAACCCATTTGGGGTACTACCATCAGCTTTAAAAAGTACTACATCTGATGCTCCATAGCGACCTTGTGCACTTCGTACAGCAATCCATTTACTATCCGGACTCCATTTATACTCTTGGTCACCATCTCTGTACGAAAAATTATTTCCTGCGGGAATGATAGTGGAAGTTGTTTTAGAAGCGATATTGTATATTCTTAAGATATTTCTTTCTTCCAGATAAGCGATCAATTTTCCGTCGGGTGAAATGAGTGGTTGAAATTCTTCGGCCGGTGTATTTAAAACTGCCTCTTCTTTTAGTAAGGTTGAGGCATAAAAATAAGGTTCTTATTTTCTTACGATAGTACTTTGATAAATATCCCAGCTATTATTTCTTTCTGAAGAGTAATACAGCGTTCTTCCATCTTTACTAAAGCTTACATCGCGTTCTTGTTCAGAAGTATTTGTAATTCTTTTCGTAATGCCACCATCTACACTGGTCACAAAAACCTCACCTCTAAAAATGAAAGCAACTTCTTTCCCATTCGGAGAAACGGCGATATCTCCATTACTGCCATTTACGGATACAACTTTTTCGGCATTGATTTTAGCATCACCTTCTACAGTAATGCTTACTTTTTTAGGACTGCCATCATTTTTAATAAGATATATTTCACCGTTCCAGCTGAAACAAAGGGTATTATCATTTGCTCTGGTAAGGTGCCTTACCGGGTGATTATTGAATTTTGTTATTTGCTTCTCTTCACTGTTTTGTAAGCTTGTTTTGAAAATATTTTGTGCGCCTTTTTTTTCACTCAAATAATAAACCGATTGATCGTCGTTACTAAAAAGCGGCTCTCTGTCTTCTCCCTCGTAGTTACTGATTTGTTTATAGGATTGAGAAGTCATATCATAGATCCAGATATCTCTTGTTAATGAGGACGTATGATGTTTGCGCCAAGCATCTTCTGTTCCTTTTCTATCCTGATAAATGATTTGCGTGCCTTTACTATTATACTGCGCATGTTCCATGCCGGTTGCCGAAAGTAGTATACTTCTTCCTCCTTTTACCGGAACGGTATATAATTGAAGGAAAAGATTCCCACGCGGGAAGCGCATATTGGTATTCACGGTATGCCTGGCGGCTCCATAGATAATTTGATTATTATCGATGCTAAAATCAAATGGATATTCTGGCGCACTATTAAAAGTAATACGAGTAGCTTCTCCGCCTGTTGCCGGAATAGTAAACACATCAAAATTCCCATAACGATCACTGGCAAAAGCAATGGTTTTACCATCATGGCTCCATACAGGCATATAATCATGGGCTTCATGAAAAGTAATTGCTTTGGCATTGCCACCATCAGTAGTAACAGTATATAAATCGCCTTTATAGCTAAAAGCAATCGTTGTTCCATCCGGTGAAATAGCCGGATATCGCATCCATAAAGCATTACTTTGTGCAACTACTTGAAAAATGCATAATAAGGAAATAGATAAGATGCTTATTTTTTTCATAAAGCATATAATTTTGATCGTATTAAAGATAATT
>JAIEQT010000062.1 GCA_019747455.1 Chitinophagaceae bacterium
AAGCTTACTATAGAAGTATTAGTGGACCCATGCCGGAAGACTAGATTGAAATACCTATCGGTAAAGCAAAAACGGTACAAATAGGAACTGATATAACCATTATAACATATGGAGCCGGTGTTCATTGGGCAACAGCATATCAACAAAATAATCAACAGATTTCATTGCATATCCTGGACCTAAGAACTTTATTGCCACTCGATTATGATGCTATTCGCGATGCTGTAAAACAAACAGGTAAAGTATTGCTATTACATGAAGACACACTTATTGGTGGTATTGGAGGAGAAATAAGTGCCTGGATTTCTGAAAATTGTTTTGAGTTACTCGATGCACCAATATTACGATGTGCATCTTTAGATACACCTATCCCTTTCAATATAGAATTGGAAAAAAATTTTATGGCGAATGCAAGATTGGGTGAAACGATTCAAAAATTATTGTCGTATTAATGTAATGCTGCGCCCTTCGGGCGCAGCATTACATTATATTATTTGTTACCCGGACGCTTATATCGAATAGGAGCTGCTGGTTCTTTCTTCAATTCAATACCCTGTGAAGGCAATAGTTTCAATGCCTCCTGAACTGCACGTTCCAATTGAGGATCCTTTCCTTCTGTTATGGCTTTAGGATCTTGCATTACTTCAATATCCGGACTTATCCCTTCTCCTTCAACAGCCCACTCGCCATTCGTATCAAAGAAACCACCACGGGGTGCTACCATTCTACCTCCATCAATAAAGGGTGGCGTATCCCAAGTACCTACTAAGCCTCCCCAGGTACGTGTTCCAACCAAGGGACCAATTTTAGCTTTCTTAAACATATAAGGCAGCAAATCTCCGCCCGATCCTGAGTTTTCATTGGCGATCATCACTTTAGGTCCCCAAATACCCGCCATAGGTGTTGTAGAAACCATATGTCCGGCCACCCGATTATTAAAATAACCAAATAACTGTCTGTTCATAATATCAATCATATAATCAGCCGCAGAACCTCCACCATTATTACGTTCATCTATAATTACACCCTTCTTATCTTGTTGAGAAAAATAATAGCGATTGAAATAGGTATAGCCGGGATTTCCGGTGTTAGGAACATATACGTATGCCAATTTACCACCGGATAGCGCATCAACCTTTCTTCTATTACCTTCTACCCAAGCCCTTGAACGTAATCCGGCTTCACTGGCAACAGGCACTACCGTAATTAAACGAACACCTTCTAATGTTGGCTTACCATTTACACGAATTTTTATTTGTCTATTCGCAGTTCCTTCAAAGAGGCTATATAAATTCATAGAACTGCTTAATGGTTTCCCATCAACTTCTAATAAATAATCACCTTCTTTCACATCAATACCGGCACCACTAAGTGGGGAACGTAATTCAGGGTTCCAATTCTCCCCGGTATATATTTTTTTGATCTTAAAAAATCCATTGTCTATTTCGTAATCTGCTCCTAATAATCCGCCCGGAACCGTTGGTACATCAGGGAAATCGCCACCTGAAGTATAAGAGTGCCCAATCGAAACTTCACCTCCTAAAATATCAATAATATAATTCAGATCACTACGATGTTTTACATGCGATACCCAAGGTTTGTACCACTCGTATATTTTATCCCAAGGTGCTCCATGCACATTATCTACATATAAAAAATCGCGCTGATAACGCCAGCCTTCTCTAAAAATTTGTTGTGCTTCTTGAGAAGGATCTACATACACACGCATTCCTTCAACGGCCAATCTTCCCTCTCCCGGGCGAGGAGCCGCAGCCGTTCCTACAATAAACCATCCTGCTTGTGAGCGGTATAATAAATTTTTCCGATCGTTACTGGTTGTGGCACTAATAACACCCCGCACAAATTCAGTAGGTTTTCTATCTTTAAAACTATACCTGAATAAAACCGATCCATTTTCATTAGGAATATTTTCCAAATAGAATATAGTGCCATCGGGCGCTGCTACGAGTCCTTCGTAATCTCTCGCCGGTATGGGTACTGCTAAAATTCTTTGCTCTAATCCATCAATATCAATTTTAACTTTATTAGACGCAATGGCAGGTTTTGCAGCCGGCTTACTGGTATCGGTTGATTTCACAGGTTCTTCATCGGAACGAGGTTCTAAAGGAGAAGCTGCATCTTTACTAAGAACAGCAACATATAAATTTCTGTTTACAGGATAATTATAACTACTCATATCTAACCAACCCGTAGCTAACCCATAATCAGTACTCGATAAAAAATATAAATATTTACCACTCTCATCCCACTGCGGATCAATAGCATCGGATAAGGCATTTGTTATTTGAATTTTCTGCGCTGTTTCTACATTAAATACTTTAACCGCTTTAAATTGATTCTGCTGAATTTGTACATAGGCAATCCATTTGCTATCCGGCGACCATACCGGATTCATAGACCTTGTAGGGTGTGCTAATTTATCAGTATCCGCAATTTTAGCAACACCTGTATTTATATCTATATACCAAATATTATAATCCGTATCAGTGAATGCAATAAACTTGCCATCTGGCGACCAGGTAGGATTAAAATAGAATTTCTTGTTAGGAATAGGAAATGATTTTGCCGCTTGGATACCCGATTGATCAGCGATCATCAATTCATATTCTCCGCTTGCATCAGAGAACCAGGCAATTTTAGATCCATCGGGCGACCATACCGGGTAACGTTCTGCCGAACCGGGCGATCTTGTGATATTACGCCAATCACCATTTTCTTTTGGTACAGAGAAAATCTCACCTCTGCTTTCAAACAATGCTCGTTTACCGGTTGGTGATAAACTGGCATTGATAAGGCTATTAGCAGTTAGATTATTCCAGCGTGGCCGGCTCCAGTTCAAATCACCTTCAGCTCTAATAACTAAAGGGGTTGTTTTATTATTTGTAAGATCCAAAC
>JAIEQT010000535.1 GCA_019747455.1 Chitinophagaceae bacterium
ATCTATGGCGGACCCAATGCAGGAACAGTTTGGGATAGCTGGAACTGGAATGCAAATCGACAATTTTATGCACAGGAAGGATTGATACAAGTTGCCTTTGATCACAGAGCCAGTGGTCACTTTGGAAAAGCAGGTGTAAACTATATGCACCGAAATTTAGGTTACTGGGAAATGAAAGATTATATGACCATGGCTAAATGGTTTATTGATAAAGGCTATGCCGATCCTACAAAAGTGGCTATCACCGGGTTTAGTTATGGCGGATATATGAGTTGTTATGCTCTAACCTATGGATCCTCTGTATTTACGCATGGAATGGCAGGAGGTAGTGTGGTAGATTGGAGTTTGTATGATAGTCACTATACCGAAAAATTCATGGATACACCGCAAGAAAATCCGGAAGGGTATAAGAGTAGCAGTGTGTTAAGTTATGTTGATAAATATAAAGGTATGTTGCAAATTGTACATGGTGCTATGGATGATAATGTACATATGCAGAATAGTATTCAACTTATTAGTGCTATGGAAGATAAAGGCAAAGATTTTGAGTTCATGTTGTATCCTAATGGCCGTCATGGATGGGGAGGTGCAAAAGGGAATCATTTTAATAATCTTAAAACAAAATTCATTTATAAATATTTATTGGAGAAGCCAATGCCGAAGGGGTTGTTGAGGTAGTAAATTGATGAATAAATATAATCCCGAAACACGCATCTCGCAACTCGTAAACTAAATGTAATGTATGAAAAAGCAATTCCTCGCTTCACTTTTAGTAATATCATTATTTGGTGCTGAAGCCCAAAACGCCTCTCCCGCATTTTTATCTAACCCCTGTTTGAGTCCTGATGCTCAAACTGTAGTTTTTAGTTTTGAAGGTGATCTTTGGAAAGCTTCTGTAAAAGACGGTATGGCTACCCGCATTACCGCAATGTAAGGTTATGAGACTAATCCGCGTATTTCACCAGATGGAAAATGGATTGCTTTTACAGGTAGGCAATTTGGTGTTGGTAATGCCGATGTATTTATTATGCCATTGGCTGGTGGAGAGATTAAACAACTTACTTTTCATAGTGCAGGAGATGTTGTAAACAATTGGAGCTGGGATAGCCAAAAAATTTATTTTACATCGAATCGTGCCGGTAGTATTTCCGCATTTAGCGTATCGATCAATGGGGGAACACCAGAACGTTTGTTTGGGGATCATTTTTTCCAGTACGATCATGGTGTGGCAGAAGATGCCATTACGGGTGATCTCTATTTTAATGATACATGGGAAAGCGATAACCAGGTTGCACGTAAAAGATATAAAGGTCCTTTCAATCCAGATATTCAATCGTATAATCTAAAAACGAAAGAGTACAAAAAAATGACCGATTGGGAAGGGAAGGATTTTGGAGTTACCACAGATAAAAAAGGCGGATTATATTTTATTTCAGATGAGGCTAATGGTGAATATAATTTATATAGTATAGAGAAAGGAAAAAAGAAATCATTAACCCGATTTACTAGTTCAATCAAAACACCAGTAGCTAGTGCCGATGGCGCTGCTGTTGTTTTTGAAAAAGATTATCGGCTGTGGCTATATACAACGAGTTCCGGTAAAGCCTCTCCCCTTAATCTTACACTTTATAGAAACAATGTATTATCTGCCGATAAGGATTATGATATTAAAGGGAATATCACAGCCATTAGTGTTTCTCCTGATGGGAAGAAAATAGCTTTTAGTTCAAGGGGGGAAATATTTGTATCTGATCCAGAAGGGAAATTTATTCAAAAAATAAATAAGGGAAATACCGAAAGAGCCGTTGAGATTAAATGGTTAAGTGATAATAAAACACTTTTGTTTAATCAAACAGTTGACGGATATCAAAATATCTTTACTATCAGTGCAGACGGTATGGGTACTGCCAAGCAACTTACTTACGACAAAAAAGATAATCGCTCTATCGTATTAAATAAATCAAGATCGAAGGCAGTTTATCTGAGCGGAAGAGATGAAGTAAAATTATTAGATACTAAGTCCTTTGAGTCGAAAACGATTGTGAAAGATGAAATATGGGCTTTTCAAAACTCAGATCCAGGCTTTTCACCCAATGAAGAATATGTAATTTTTACAGTTGTTCGCAATTTCGAACAGGATATTGTTATTCATCATATTGCAAATAATAAAACGTATAATCTTACCAATTCGGGTGTAACTGAGGCTAACCCTATTTGGAGCCCTGATAATAAAGCGATTTATTTTATTAGTTCTCGTACCAAGCCCTCGTATCCATTTGGCTTAAATAATCCACGTATTTATAGAATGCCATTGGAAAAATTAGATGATCCTTATCGGTCAGATAAATTCAATGATTTATTTAAGTCAGATAAGAAGGACAGTAGCAAAAACACGTCAACACCGGCTCCATTGACCATCAATATGGAAAATATGATGGATAGGTTAGAGCAAGTAGGTCCGCAATTCGGTAGTCAGTATCTTGTTTCAGTGGTTCAGAAAGGTGAGAAAACTATATTGCTGTATGCCAGTGATCATGCAGAGGGAAGGGGTGCTTTATGGAAAACTACCCTTGAACCATTTGAAGTTACCAAAACAGAAAGAATTGCGGGAGCCGACGGTTTTGGATTTGATTATGCAGAGGGGGGTGATAAATCATTTATTGTTTCAAACGGAAATCTATTAAAACTTAATATAGACGCTAATAAGGCTGATCCTGTGCCCTTAACGTATATTTTTCGGAGAAATTTAGCTGCTGAGTTTACACAAATATTCGAAGAAACCTGGGCTCAGGTAGAACAGAATTATTATGATGAAAAGTTTCATGGTATTGATTGGTTAGCTGCAAAAAAGAAATATCAGGCTTATTTACCATTGGTAAATAACCGCTCTGATCTTCGCATTCTAATGAACGATATGCT
>JAIEQT010000029.1 GCA_019747455.1 Chitinophagaceae bacterium
ATTCTTTTAAATTCTCTTATTTTTTCCCTGGTTATCATGTCTTTTTATTTTTTCTATCTATCCCGTTATAGAGATCAGTTTAAGCCCATCGGCCCCATATATATATTTCTCTGTTTGTTATTTTTCGTACCAATCTGGTTCTCAAACGGAGGTATTGAAGGCCCTACAAGCAGTGGTTTTATTTTCGTTATGGTATCAGCCATGTTGATCCTACCTAAAAACTACCATTCTCCATTTATTGGGTTAACAATACTCCTTATACTTGGTTTATGCTATATTGAATATAAACATCCTCAATGGATTCTTGCTTATCCGGATAGTACTACCCGTAAAACGGATTTATTGGTAACCATTTTACTCCATACCGGTATTATTGGTGTGGCCGTTAGCTTGCATAAGCGCACGTACAATATTGAGCGAGATAATTTAATTAAAAAGTCGGTAGACTTAGAGGAGTCGAGAGAGTATTTGTCGGAGACCAAGAAACAAGCTGAGGAAGCTACTAAAGCTAAGTCGAGATTTCTAGCTAATATGAGTCACGAGATCAGAACACCACTCAATGGTATCATCGGTACCATTGATTTGCTCCAGCATACAACATTAAATGAAGAACAAGAAGAACTGATGCAATCCTTAAGATCTAGCAGCACGCACTTATTAGAAATTGTAAATGATGTATTAGATATTTCCAAGATTGAAGCTGATAAACTAGAGCTATTGGAAGGTCCTTGTAATTTACAAGCCATCGTAAAAAATGTAATTGCCATAAGTTCTCCTCGTATTTCAGCACTTCAAAAAGAAATTCAAATATCAACAGCTATCGACTCACAGGTAGAAGCGGAAATTATCGCTGATGAATCGAGGATCAAGCAGGTATTAGTAAATTTAATTGGGAATGCCATCAAGTTTACGGAAAAAGGAAAGATTACCGTATCGGTGAATAGCAATATAATTGACGATAGCTTACAAGAGTTATTTTTTTCTATCACTGATACCGGTATTGGTATTAGTGAGGAAAATATTCGAATGCTGTTTGTACCCTTCACGCAAATAGATAGTTCGGCAACACGGAAGCATAGTGGCACAGGTTTAGGGCTCTCTATTTGTAGAAAAATTATTGAAGAAATGGGGGGGCGAATTTGGGTTGAAAGCACCCTGGGCCAAGGGTCTTCTTTCCGATTCATTATTCCTGTGCAAATTAATTTGGTTAAGAAAGCACACGCTAAGCAAACTAATATATCTTTTGAATCTGAAACTACTCCTCAACATAAACCTTTAAAAATGCTTGTTGCGGAAGATAATGGAATGAATCAACTCCTGGCTACTAAGATGTTCCGTAAAATTGGCTACGGAATTGAAATCGCTAATAACGGCAAGGAGGCGGTTGAAATGGCTTCCAAAACAAATTACGATTTGATATTTATGGATATCCATATGCCTGAGATGGACGGACTTGAGGCCTCAGCCACTATTTTGAAATCTGCTATATCAAAACCGCCTATTATTATTGCGATGACTGCTAATGCCGTGAAGGAGGCCGAAGCAGAATGTTTGGAAGCGGGCATGAAAGATATGGTTACAAAACCTTTTACAATCGAACAGTTGAGAAAAGTATTAGAGAAATGGACTTCATAAAATCCATTTTTAATAGGCCGCTGGGAGCGTTTTGTAGCTTCTTCCTTTTCTTTTGTATTACTGTATATTTATTTACATTACCTAAAACAAGTTTACAGCAGTTCTATTGGATAACTATTCCCCACTTCGATAAGCTGGTTCATATTTTCATTTTCTTTTTACTTTTCTATCTTTTTACACATTTTTTAAGAACTATTATTCAGTCGAAATCTTCCGCCCTTATCATCAGCTTAGTATTTTTAAGCGCCTACGGTATTACCATTGAGTTTATTCAAGAAAAGTTTATAGTAGGTCGGTCTTTTGAATTAGAAGATATTATAGCTGATTTGAGCGGGTGTTTGCTAGGACTGATGATAACCTTTATAGGAGGTAAAAAAATTGGCCCCGATAGAAATCGGGGCCGCAACCAAAACTAACTGCTTATGAGAAAAAGTTTAATTTCTTATTATATAACTACTATTCCAAAATACGTGCCAAAACAATTTTTGGTTTGTTAAGGCTTTACAAATTAGATACCTTCTCGTACCCTAACGTTGCCTATGCAAAAATCTACATAATAGACCCAATATTTTGTCAAGGGTTTAATAAGAAATTGTTAAAGGATTGCCCAAAATGAGACGATTTTCCCACCAAGAATCTATTAATTTTACCATGTGACTTATTTCAACCTACATGATAGCCTCAATTTAATGTCGAAACTTAGCTTCCGACGTTTTTGGAATGGCGTGAAAGTATATTCCAGCTATTGGCTATCCCGACTTAGCAGTAAGCCTATACAATGGGGCTACCCTATTTCAATTTCATTTGAGCCAACAACCTCCTGTAATCTTCGTTGCCCAGAGTGCCCCAGTGGTTTAAGGGCATTTACTCGCCCAACGGGTATGCTTCAGAAAAATTTCTTTGAACAGACTATAGACGATATCCATAAGGAGCTGCTGTATTTGATATTTTACTTTCAAGGCGAACCATATCTCAATCCCGATTTTTTGGATATGGTTGCCTATGCAAATAAAAAGGGGATTTATACAGCTACCTCTACTAATGCTCATTATCTTACAGAAGAAAAAGCCAAAAAAACCGTAGAAAGCGGATTAGATAGGCTAATTATATCTATAGATGGAACTACCCAAGATGTATATGAACAATATCGGGTTGGCGGTAAGCTGGATAAAGTACTGCAAGGCGCCCGAAATATTGTAAAATGGAAAAAAGAACTGAATAGCACAAAACCTTTTGTTTTTTTTCAGTTTCTGGTTGTAAAACCCAATGAGCATCAAATTGAAAGT
>JAIEQT010000531.1 GCA_019747455.1 Chitinophagaceae bacterium
GTTCGGGACTAACCCTGGCCATTGCAAATGACCCTTGATCTGTAAGTAAGTTCGGATCAAAACTATAGGAGGGTGTATAGTTCCCATTTAGATAGCCCTGAAAGTTGATTAATTTCACTTTATTCCTTCCAAGTAAGCTTGCATAATGAGCGGCATTAATAAACAAAGACTGAATATTAAAAAAAGAAATGAAGCTCTGTACATATAGCCTATTTCGATAAAGTTTTACGGGTAGATCGTAACTAATATGTAAATGGCATTGATGAATGAAGGGATGTCTGCTACCATTTCGCTCTGCATAAGACCCTCTTCTACTACGCAGATATTTGTTTCCTTCTATAAAGATATTCAACAACTCTTTTTGAAATTCAGCAGTATAGTAATACTGGCCGGATACAATCGGAACAAATTGCTGTTTTTCTAAATCAGCTTTTGTAGGAACATAAATCAAATCAAAGCCAGGTGTATTAACAGCATCCTGCACCATCGATTTTTCTCCATATACATAACTGAATGGCATTCCGGCTCGTCCCTGGTATTCCAATTGAAAGCCTAATCTTTGTTTGCCCAATTTCATTTCATGATAATAACGGATTTGAATAGCATGTCCGATACTATAATCAGAACGAGCCAAAACGAGATTATTCCTTCCTTCAACAGACTCAGTTAATTTCCATTGATTCGATAAAAGCGTATTGTTGCCATCATACAAAGAAAAAGCGTCGCCCCAAACGTATGCCAGATCAAAAAATGATTGGTTTATCTGCTTGCGTAATTGTATTTGTAATTGATACCCATAACCAGCCTGTTTATTATTATTCTTCAACAAATAAACTTCATGATAACCCGGCATAATCCTATTTGAATCATAGATCAATCGTTGATCGGGTCCACTTAGCTGAATCGTTGGGTGAGCTAATGCAATATTGCCAACGGCTATTTCTTCTTTATTGATGAAGCATAAGAAATTAGTCTGAATAGATACATGCTGTTTAAAATTTTTTCGAATGAATAAGGCCGTTTTCCAAACAACCGGCATCTTTAATGATTTGCTAACAAGATTTATAGTAGGTATAGAAAAACTGTCGGCAAACTGGGCGGGCTGCCATTGTGTATAAGGATCTGCATTAAAGCGTAGTTGCTTTAAACTGGCATTGTCAGCCCGAAAAATAGTGTTATAAATGCCATTAAATAGATGGCCACCTGATACCCAAGCTAGTGGAATAGTGCCGGTAAAAAAACCACTGCCTCCATGGATCCACCAACCTTTTTCTGTATCCTGATAGGTAAACGAAACGCGTGGCGTAATAGCAGGTATTATATGTATAGCACTGCCTGTTTGCGTATTTCCTATATCATATAAAGTGGCCATTGCGGGTAGTATATTTTTATTGAACTGTTCATTTATGGTGGATGAACCGGTTATATGCTCAAGCGTAATGCGCATTCCTGCCTGTGCCTGCCAATGATTGTTGAATCTTTTTTCCGACTGCAAAAAAATTGCCGCTCTGGTATATGCTAATAAGGTTGCTTCTTTCGTGTATATATCCCTTTCATAACTACCCGGTCTTTTGTTTTGAATAAAATCCGCTAATGCATAATAGAAGTAAGTACCAAAGCTATTAGGTAAATAACTATTGCTGATTTTTGCATGGTGTATTTCCATGCCCATTGCATACAGCCATTTATTTTTTTCTTGCTGAAATTTGTTATACACAAAAAACTGGGTTTGCTTAATATTGTTCTGCATGGCATCGGGTTGATTACCTGTATAAATCATGCCTTCTCCATCTAATATTTTTAAAGCCGGAAATGAAACTTGACCGGAAGAAGTATTGTCGATGTTTTTATATACACTTACCAGTAAGCGATTACTACTATTCCGCCACCATTTTTTGTATTCTATATTTCCATACACCACGGTTCCTGAAAATCGTTTTGCAGCATCACTTAAAAAAAGTGAGTAAGGATTGCTACTACTATTGTGTATTCGTTCGTATGTGAAATGTCTGAATGTGTATGTCAATTTTTGATTTCGATTCAATAGCCAATCCATCCTAAAAGACACTTTATGATGCTTACGTGAATCTATACATTCAGGCATGCCGATCTCATAATTATAGAGCGATTGTATTGTATTAGCAGCTAATGCCAATTGTTTTAGGTGTTGTATGTTTCCTCGGTATCTGGTTAAATCAAACGCTTCACTGGCTTCATATTTAAAATAATCGATACTGCCGGCATAGAAGATCTTGTTTTTAATAATAGCACCACTTAGTTGTGAGCCCGTTCTTTGCTGCTCTATTCTTCCGAAGCCTCTTTCAACAACATATTTTTGGATTGCTTTATTTGTGCCCGCTTTTGTAGTGATATTAATGGCACCGCCTGTAAAATTTCCGATAGAGGCATCAAAACTGCTGCTCAAAACCTGCATCTGTTCTATCTCTTTTGTTTCAATAGGAAACCCAAGTGTTTGTCCGCCCGCTATGCTAGTAGCAGATAAACCAAACAGATCATTTTGTAGCGCACCATCTATATATATCGCATTGAACCGCGGATTTTGTTGTGCTATAGACAGCCCGCCGTTTTGCATCATTTGAATTTGTGGGAACTGTTGAAACATGCCACCATACATTCCATTTCCTTTGGCCAATTCGGTTCCTTTTCTTACACCAAAAATATGGGTACGATTAGGGATACTACTTTTCACTAAAACATCTGTAAGGATAATTTTTTTTTCATCTAGCGTTATATTCAGTTGTAAAGTTTCACCCACTACTATTTCTATATTGTTGATCGTTGTAGAATCTCCGGTTTTAGTGGTTGCTTTCAATGTATATGTTCCGATGGCATCCAGATGCTTAAAATAATAGTATCCATTTGTATCGCTATAACTTGTATACTTTTCTTTGTGTGTATTCACC
>JAIEQT010000307.1 GCA_019747455.1 Chitinophagaceae bacterium
GAAAGCTACCAATAAAAATGTGGTGATTATAGATACCGCGGGCCGATTAGCGGTAGATGAAGTTATGATGACAGAAGTGGCCAATATTCGGGCAGCCGTGAATCCTACGGAAATTTTATTCGTAGTAGATGCTATGACCGGACAAGATGCTGTGAACACAGCTAAGGCCTTCAACGACAGGCTCGATTTTAGCGGTGTTGTACTAACAAAATTAGATGGAGATACCAGAGGTGGTGCTGCGCTATCTATAAAATATACGGTAGATAAGCCTATTAAATTTGTGAGCAGCGGTGAAAAAATGGATACCCTTGATGTGTTTTATCCGGATAGGATGGCACAGCGTATTTTAGGGATGGGTGATATCACAACGTTGGTAGAGAAGGCGCAGGCTCAGTTTAATGAGGCTGAGGCGAAGAAATTGGAAAAGAAAATCCGAAAAAATCAATTTGATTTTCAGGATTTTTTAGATCAGCTTCAGCAAATTAAAAAAATGGGTAACCTGAAAGATTTGATGGGGATGATACCTGGGGTTGGGAAAGCGATAAAAGATGTAGATATTAATGATGATGCTTTTAAGGGAATTGAAGCGATCATCAGTTCGATGACCCCTTTCGAACGCGCTAATCCGGATGCTATCAGTCCGAGTAGAAAACAAAGGATTGCCAAGGGGAGCGGGAAAGATATGAATGAGGTGAATGCTTTTATGAAACAATTTGAGCAGATGAAGCAGATGATGAAAATGATGAATAATATGCCTATGGGAGGCCGTTTTCCGGGAATGAGGCGCTAAAAGCATTGATTTTCAGTATATTTTGGATGATATTGGTGAAATTATTATTTTCGCAGCCCTATTTAAAACATATTTGTAAACGCCTTTAAATGTCTATTTATGGCAGTAAAAATGAGACTTCAGCGTCATGGAAGTAAAAAGCGCCCATTCTACTTTATTGTAGTGGCCGACGGACGCGCACCAAGAGATGGTAAGTTCATCCAAAAGATTGGAACTTACAACCCATTAACTGTTCCTGCAACAATTCAGCTAGATCGTCAAAAAGCGTTAGAGTGGTTGAATAAGGGAGCCCAGCCTACAGATACTGTACGCAGAATCTTATCCTTCAAAGGAGTATTATACCTTAAGCATTTATTGCGTGGTGTTAAGCTTGGTTTGTTTGATGATGCTACTGCTATGACAAAATTCCAAGTATGGCATAACGAGCACGAAGCGAATGTTGCTCGTAGGAATGAAGAACATAAGAGTAAACAGCGTGCTAAGAAAGCTTATGTTCCAGTAGTAAAGAAAGTAGAAACTAAGGCGGAAGAAGCTGCTCCGGCTGCTGAAGGAAGTTCCGAGGCTTAATAAACTTTTCATTTAATACGCCCCGACCTTCGGTCGGGGTTTTTTTTGCCATTTTGTCGCTAGCGTCAGACGCCCCTTTACATTAATTTTACATCTAAATTTTAAAAGCGTCTGACCATGGTCAGACCGGTTTTATGGAACAGTATATTCAAATCGGAAAATTTGTCGCTTCTTTTGGCTTAAAAGGAGAATTGATACTTAAACATTCCCTTGGTACAAAAACAACACTTAAGGGATTGGAAGTTTTGTTTGTAGAAGAAGTTAAAGGAGCTTATATCCCTTATTTTGTAGAAAATGCAAAGGCAAAAGATGATTCCGAAACTTTTGTCAAATTGGAGGGTATTGATACTAAAGAAAAAGCTGCTCGTTTTCAAACAAAGCAGGTTTGGTTTGCAGATGCCGATTTTAGAAAACTGGCTGGTAAAGACGCACCCATTTCCCTACTAGGATATCATATTATTACCGACGAAGAGGAAGATCTAGGACCTATCGTCGAAATCATAGAACAACCTCACCAAGTACTTTTAAAAATAATGCTCGATAAAAATGAGGCACTGATCCCATTACATTCCGAAACACTCGATAAAATTGATCGGAAAGCAGGTAGAGTATATCTTGTATTACCCGACGGATTATTGGATATTTACCGATCATGAGTACCCCTCAGCGTTATATAGCCCATTATGATTTAGATTCTTTTTTTGTTAGTGTAGAGGTGTTGAATAACCCCTCTTTAAAGGGTAAAGCTGTGATTGTTGGCGGTAGTGCAGATAGAGGCGTAGTAACAACCTGTAGCTATGAAGCAAGAAAATTTGGCGTAAGAAGTGCTATGCCCATGAAGCAGGCTATGAAGCTTTGTCCGCATGCTATTCTAGTTCGCAGTACCAGGGGTGAGTATAGTCGGTACTCGCGCTGGGTAACCGATATTATTGCTGCCAAAGCCCCTTTATTCGAGAAAGCCTCTATCGATGAGTTTTATGTAGATCTTACAGGAATGGATAAGTTTTTTGATCCCTATCAATGGTCGATTGATTTACGAAATGAAATTATTGATGCTACCAAATTGCCAATTTCTTTCGGACTCGCTTCCAATAAAATGATCGCTAAAATTGCTACAGATGAAGCTAAGCCTAATGGATACTTATTTGTACAACCCAGAATGGAAAAAGCCTTTTTAGCTCCTTTACCGGTAAATAAATTCTCTGGAGTAGGCGAACATAGTTTTCAAAAACTGAAAATGATGGGTATTCATACTATTCGAGAATTGAGTGAAACACCTATTACTTTACTAGAGAAAAATTTGGGTAAATGGGGAAAGGATTTGTGGATGAAGGCCCAAGGCATACACGAAGGTGAAGTGCATCCTTATCACGAAAACAAGTCAATATCTGCCGAGAATACCTTAGAAGAAAATTCAGCTGATGTATCCTTTTTATTAAGTGAGTTAGTAAGGCTTACTGAACGAGTAGCGTATGAACTAAGGCAAGATAAGAAGCTCACGGGCTGTATAGCTGTAAAAATTCGCTATCCTAATTTTGAAACTACTTCTAAGCAAACTACCATCGATTAT
>JAIEQT010000179.1 GCA_019747455.1 Chitinophagaceae bacterium
TTATTTACTTCACGAGATCATGCTTTAACTGAATCTGTTGCTACTCGTATTATAGAACTTACTCCTAACGGAAGTATCGATAGAATGATGACTTATGATGACTACATTAACAGTGAAGATGTAGCGAAATTAAAAGCAGAAATGTACAAATAATTCATATTTCTCACGATAATAAAAGCCTTTAATGAAAATTAAAGGCTTTTTTGTTAATAATTTTAATACCAATCAAAAATTAAAATAACTATCTAAAATATGCATTGGTGCAGAAAGTCGCGAAGAAGCAGATCAACTATTTAATAGTCTTTCGGCAGGCGAATGTGTTAAAGTACTAATTGACGACAGTCTTTGGGCACCTATTTCAGAATGTTCAGAGACAAATTGGGTATAAAATGAAGTAAATTTTGATCCAAAAGGACAACCTTTCTACTTGATTCATATCACTAAGGATGTTCGGAAAATTTTATTTCAATCACGTAGATACAAAAAACAGAAAGAAACCAATAATACTTTAAAATTTCAAAGCCTTATGTTTCAACAAGGATAGAAACTTTATTTCAAACAGATACACTGTCACTCCTAGCCATTTAGTTTTACGCTATTATTTACCTTAGTCGGTGTGTTACTAATAAACACTTTTAATAGCGTTTATTTACCAAACGCTAGCCTAAGGTTAATCTCAAAACTGCCATTGGTCTGCCCACGCAATGGAGCTGTCTGCGTCGTGTACATTCCTGATAATAAATATCTTCTCTTGATATCGACACCAAACCCGAAGGTAGCGCTCTCATTACTATGGTAAACGCCCATTAACATCAACTTCTTCTCGGCCAATGCAAACTGAGCGCCAACATCAACCAGATTATCAAAACCTTTTACACCACGGTAAGTCACTTTTGGTTCTAGTTCCATCCCATTATTTAAATCAATACGGTAACTTGCAGCACTAAAAAAGGTAACTAAATCGGCTACTTTGATGTCATCTTTCTTGAAAAAGCTTTTCAGGTTTGGTACTGCTGCCTGAAGCGTTAAACCGCCAACGGTAAAAGCTGTTCCAAAGTCACCATCAAAATAATTGCGTTCTCCATTGCGTTCTCCTACCGCAATGTCATCCGGATTACCATTAATCTCACTTCTATCTACACCCTGGCTCAACAAACCTAAGGATAGTCCAAAACTCAATCGTGTTCCGGCTTTCTTAAAGGGAATATGGTAAGCATAAGTAGCTAGCGCTCTGGTATCTTTAAGTAGGCCTGCTGTTTCGTTATTTACATTCACGCCAATACCAACCCTTGTAAAACCATAATCTGCGGTAATATTTTGGATAGTAGGCGATCCTGGTATGCCGGTCCATAACTTACGGTAAGCTCCATTTAGTTTTAGCCCTTCAGAAGCTCCTGCAAATGCAGGATTAGCCATGTACTGGTTGTTATAATATTGTGCTCCTAAAGGGTTAAGCTGTGCTACCGCGTATTCACTTATGCTAGTTAATATTATTCCTAGGCATAATAGATATTTCTTATTCATGATATTCTTTTGCAAAATTATTTCTTATTCTTATTTCCTATTTAAAATAGTGATAAAGCCTTTCTTAGCTGGGGTTTTACCATCACCGTAATTGATAATATAATAGTAGGTACCCTCTGCCAAAGGAAGACCTCTCAGCGTTGCATCCCAACTGTTATCATAGCCTTTCTTACTGTAGATTGTTCTACCAGATCTATCTACCACTATAACCACATTATTCGGATACAGGTCTATGTTTTCTATCACCCATTTATCATTTATCCCATCTCCATTTGGAGACATAATATTGGTTGGCTTTGCTGCAACTGCTTCCTCGGTAACCTGAATGGTGATACTTTGCGTACTAGTACAACCTGTTGCACTAGTTGCAGTTACGCTATAGGTCGTAGTTACCGTTGGTCTAATATTTAGTACAGCTGTACTTTGACCAGATACTATCCCACTTGCATTGTTCCAAACATAACTCGTTCCGCCAGTAGCTGTTAATGCTAGTGTTTCTCCTTTAGCCACCGAAAGACCTTTATCTGAAGTAATCGTTACCACTGGTATTGCATTGATGGTTATGGTAAAGCCTCTACTATAAGTATCTACTCCACCTGCTTGGGTTCCTCCATCATCTTTTAAAGTTACCGTAATGGTAGCTGTTCCTATAGCGCCCGTAGCTGGCCTATAACTTAAAGTACCACTGTTACCAGTCCCTTTATTAACAGAAAGGCTCGAAAATAAAGCGGCATTACTACTCGACACACTAAGAGTTACCGTCTGACCTACCTCTTTTCCTGCGCTAATGCCATTAAGTGCAATTTGTCGCTCTCCAACAGTAGCGCATATCGATTGGTTGGCGATTGCATCTAAAGTAGGTACACTGTTGATATCATTGATGGTAAGGATACCTTTTTGATAGCTGATGGCATAATTTGATGCAGCTGCGCCACTTACCGAAATGTCATAATTACCAGCTACACTTGCTGTCGTTGCCGTAGTGCTTATCTGAGGTTGTTTAGTCAATACGCTACTGGTTTCGCCGGTTTTAAAGCCGCTAAAGGTAAAAGTTAACATTGGGTTAGCTACACCAACATACTTAGATTGATCATCAGCCTTGATTACCAATGATCTTGGTGCAATAGAAAACTCACTACCCTCAAAACTCATCTGGTAATTGCCATTAAGTGCCAATGTGCCCTGAGTAATCCTGTAACTATTTACGTTCTCTCCTGCTGTTCTTGCCAAGGCACCCGTAAATACATTGCCAGTCCCCGAAACACCTGTAACCGTATAGGTCAGGGTCGGATCAGCATCACCGTAAATTTTGCTTTTAAAATCTGCTCTAACCATAACAATGCTCTTAGTAATAGACAAATTTGCTGTAGTAAATATGATATTATAGTTGGCATTTACAGCTAGTGT
>JAIEQT010000390.1 GCA_019747455.1 Chitinophagaceae bacterium
AAGGGTTGGAATAAAGAAAAAACAAAAGCTAAAACCGCAGCGCTTTTAGTTGAACTAAACGAGTTACAAAATTTATTATACGCAGAGGGTAAACATTCGGTATTGGTTGTAATTCAGGGAATGGATGCTAGTGGTAAGGATGGGGCTATCAGAAATATTTTTGGAAGCCTTAACCCCCAGGGAGTATTGGTACAGTCTTTCAAAGCGCCAACTTCGGAAGAATTGGCACACGATTTTCTATGGCGTATTCATAAACATGTACCTGCCAAAGGAGTGATACAAATTTTCAATAGATCACATTATGAAGACATACTTATAACAAGGGTACATAAGTGGTGTGACGATGCAACTGCAGAGCAGAGAATCCATGCTATCAATGCTTTTGAAACATTATTAGAAAAACATAATGATACACATATTCTTAAATTTTACCTGCATATTTCTCCCGAAGAGCAGCAGCAACGCTTGAAGGAAAGGATTGACGACCCAAAAAAACAGTGGAAATATAACGAAAAGGATTTTGAAGAAGCTAAGCTCTGGAAAGAATATATGAAAATGTATGAGATATGTTTTAATCGCTGTAATGAAGTGCCTTGGATTATTGTACCGGCAGATCAAAATTGGTATAAAGAGTATTTGATAGCCTCGCATTTATATACGCTGTTAAAAAATTTGAAGATGCGCTATCCTGGATTGAAGAAATAAATACTATTTTCATCATACTTAAAACCTGAATTATGGGAATGCTAAAAGAATTTAAGGAATTTGCCATGCGTGGCAATTTAGTTGATACCGCAGTGGCTTTTGTTATGGGAGCCTCCTTTGGTAAAATAGTTTCTTCATTTGTAGATGGCATGGTAATGCCTTTAGTAGGGATGCTAACCGGTGGTATCGATTTTAATGAGAAAAAATGGGTTTTGAAAGAAGCTGTTGCCGCGGTAAAAGATGCTGCCGGAACTGTTACAACCCCTACAGTAGCCGAAGTTTCTGTAAAATATGGCACTTTTATAACCAATCTGATAGATTTTATCATTGTAGCTTTTGCCGTTTTTATGGTTATAAAAGCCATTAATAAAATGAAAAAAGCCGAACCTGCACCGGCACCCACCGGCCCTTCCAGCACGGATGCCTTACTTATGGAGATAAGAGATTCGTTGAGGAAATAGTTTAATCTTCAATCTGGACTTAAATCTTTTAAATGGAAGATTCCAGATTGAAGACTGTAGATTTTAACCTGTGGATAATTATTTCCTAAAACCCTCCATTTCCTAGCCTCTTTATGTTTCTTTGTAAAAATCAGAAAAGTGAGTGCTGTTAATTATCAGATTAAATTAGATCAGTTCGAAGGTCCTTTCGATTTGTTATTGTTCTTTATAGAGCGAGATGAATTAGATATTTATAATATACCTATTACCAAGATTATTAATGATTTTCTTGATTTCATTCACCAACAAGAAAAATTGAATATTGAGCTTAGTAGTGAATTCATATTATTCGTGTCTACACTTATGCGTATTAAAGCACGATTATTATTACCAAGAAAAGAAATAGATGCATCTGGTAATGAAATTGATCCTCGTCAAGAGCTGATTGATAAGATTTTAGAGTACAAGCGTTTTAAAGAGGCTGCAGTACAAATGGCGGAGATGGAAGCTATGCGTATGCTCATGGTTAAACGTGGTAATCTTCAAAAAGAAATCGCAGGTATTGGTGAAGAAGCTTCTGAGGGAACTGAAATACAAAATATCACGCTTTTCAAATTGATGAAGGCATTTGAAAAAGTGATGCAACGGGTACATGATAGACAAAATAAACCTGTACACACTGTAGTGCGCTATAACTACACCATGGAAGGTAGTAGAGATTATATGCTTGAGTTAATTGAAAAGGGAAGAACAGTAGCTTTTGAAAAAGTTTTTGATATCTGTCAAGACCGTATCCATGCCATATTCCTTTTCTTATCTATTCTGGAACTCTCTCAACAAAAATATATGAAACTGATGGTGGGTGAAGGTCGTAATAACTTCATCGTAGAATGGAATGAAAACAGAGAAGCGGAGATTCAGGCAGAGGGTTTGCAAGAAGAAGCATCTAATCTATAAATTTTTTTTAAGCTAGAAATAACGTTGTGTTCATATTGTTTATGTGATATTAAAGTTTTAATTTCTTTTTAAGCTTTTGTTATCAATTCGTTCATCTAGATAACTTGTTAGGCATTTTTTTCATAGGCAGTTTTGCATCTTAAATTTTTATACAAAACTAATCATTATGAAATGGATCAAAAGCTTCGGCACGATACTAACGTTTGTCGTTCTTATTCTTTCAAATTTTACCTCATTGGCTCAGGAAACAAGTGCTTCTCTATCGGGGCATTTAAAAGATAGCAAAGGGGCTTATTTAGCAGGAGCCACTATTAGCGTAAAGCACGAACCAACTGGTTTTTTAGTAAGTACACAAACTAATAGCAAGGGCTATTTTGTTTTATCAAATCTTAGAGTTGGCGGCCCATACACCATCAAAGTATCATCATTAGGTTATTCCGATCAGGTGTTAAATGAAGTGAACTTGATAATAGGTAGTAATCCTGAACTAAACTTAAGCTTAACTCCTTCTACCAATAATCTTACAGAAGTAGTTGTATCCACTAACGGTAGGCGTACTCCTGCCGGGGCTGTTACCGTGGGGCTCAGACAAATGGTTACGCTGCCAACTTTAGGCAGAAGTTTATCCGATTTTACCAGATTAACACCGCAATCAAATAACAACTCTTTTGCGGGTAGCAACTTCAGGTATAATAACTTAACTATAGACGGTGCTATCAATAATGATGCTATTGGTTTTAGTAACTCTTTTGGAGGTGTGAGTGGCGGTGGACAAAGTGGTGCTGCCGGATCAGGCACACGTACAAATCCCTACAGTATCGATGTGATCCAGGAAGTACAAGTACAACTAGCTCCAT
>JAIEQT010000349.1 GCA_019747455.1 Chitinophagaceae bacterium
AATCCAACGAAAGTTCTTTGCCAAAAATTCATATCCCTTGTTCCAGGAACTTTGTGGGCCTGATGAATTATTCCATGTTCTTACCGTAGTTGTATCAGGATTTCTATTCCAAGAAAATGAAGAGTCTAAACCCCAAGAGGGTGGAGGAGTACTTTCTATACCGGTAAAAACACTAAGGTTATTTTTTAATTCGGCCGTGTCTGTGAAGCGAATTTTAATAGCTCCATTCTGTTTTATACGAACTTCCTGATTTCCACTGGAAGCTTTAATAAAGAATGTGCCGGCCAATTCTAATATTCTTTTATTGTCTGTAGTGGTAAATTGTAAAGATCTTAATATATCACCCTTTGTATGTAACCTACTTATTTCCAGCTTAACCTTATCTGTTATTGGATATCCATTTGAATTTACACAGGTATTGGCGGGGATAGAAATTTCTAATCCGTTTGTAGCACGAATCGTATCAGCAATGGTAGGATTAAATTCAGCAGTTAATATATCCGTTGCTGTTGAATCAGTGATATTGTTTACAGGAGCGCTTAGCGGAATTGTTCGGGTCCAAACAGTATCATTCATAGCATTATTACTGTATAATACAAAGCCATCTGATGAAAGATCTTTTTGGCAGGAACTTAGGATCGCCAGAAAAAGTATCAATGATAATGGTAAAGCTTTTTTCATGTGTTGTACTGTAATGAATAGATACTTACTTATTTAGATACGTTGCCTACCTGCTGTTTAAATTGAATCGTAAACCTACGGCAAGCCCTCCTATAATAAATCTTTGATTCACTGGTGCACTATTGGTGGTCGTATTATTTAGATTGTATCGCACAAAAGGTTCTGCAAATATGTAACTGTTGTAGCTTATTCTTTTTGCAACAGAAATGCTTCCGTACAAGCCCAATCCAATATTATTTTTATAGGTATTAGCGATGCCGGTTTTTGTAATTGGGATAGCAGTTAAAGAGGTATCTAGAATAACACCTTGATACCAAGAGCTGATATTTACAATTACACCTGCGTTAAGACCCACGTTCAAATCTTCATTCCCAAAGCGATATCCAAATATCACAGGGATATCAATACTGCGATACCTGTTTTTAACGGTATTATTTTTGAAGCCAATTTGCTGAAGCGTACTTGTATCACGCACTATAACAGTATCGCCGGGGGCTCTTATAATTGTTCTAACGGATACAACGGTGGTGGTACGAACTTCATTTTCGGTTCTATACGTGAATTTTTCGTTTGCCTGTGTATACTGTAAACCTGTTTTTAATAATATCCGATCATTTAATGGCTTTACAATATTGAATCCGGCAGTAAAACCAATTCCTTCTTTCTCACTACTATCTTTTCTGGCCATATAAGCTGCGGAAGCAGTATTAGCTGTTACAGATTTAACACCATATACAGGACCTGTAAATACTTCTAAATCCCAATCGGGGTTTATGGATTTTCTATCAGATGGGCAAATGACCACATTCTTAATTCCACTGGTATGATTATGATCCGAAATTGTTTTTTCTCGAAAAGCACCCATAGCTTTTTTATACTGAAAATAGTAAGTTCCTTTTTCACGGTTATTGACGTACGCTTCTTCTATTCCCATAGATGAGGAAGATGAACTGGCGTTACTATTTGATATTGTCTGTTGTGTATTATCAGGTGAGTTTGAAGAGATCAATCCGCCTGCATTAAAATCGGCATTACGAACTTTTTGATGTAGATCCGATGTATTAATACGATTCGTAACCAAATCATTATTAGTATCAAACGTGTTTACAGTAGTGTTGGCAGATTCAGTCGGCTCATCTGCATGCTTTAGGGGTACTAAGCTAGTTGGTTGGTTATTAGACGGGGAAATATTCTTGTTATTGCTCTCTAGTTCTTGTGCTGCTTCGGTTTCAGTAGAAGACTCCTGAATACGTTGATAGTATAAATAAGCGGAAACAGTACCGGCTAATACTAGTAATAAGATAGACGCTGCTACCATCCAGGCTCGGGGTAATAGAAAGAAAAATCTTCTCTTATCTTCTTCCTCAGGTTTAACCTTATCCCACATATCATTAGGTATGGGAGCAATATAATCAGATAAACGAGTTTGTACAAAAGAATCAAATTGCTTTGTTTCCTCAGGAATGATGGCTTTACTGATATCATCCCAAAGATGGGATGGTAAAGCTGTTGTATAATTGTCCAGGCTATGTTTCGTGAACCCATCAAATGCAGCATCCCCCAGCGGGTTATAATGAACATTAATTTTATCCCATAATCCCTCAGGTATTTTGGCAACATAGTTAGCTAACTTACCACTAATAATATCGTCGAATTCCTGATCCATTGATCCTATACAGCAACTTTTTGTAATTGAATAATTTGGCTTTGTAATAATTTTCTGGCTTTTACTAACTGGCTTCTGGAGGTACCTGGTTGAATATGCAACATATCTCCGATCTCTTCATGACTATACCCCTCAATGACACTTAGATTGAACACCATTCTGTATCCTTCGGGGAGTTGACTAATAAGTCTGAGTAAATCTTCTTCTCCAATATGACTATAAGCAACTGCGTCTACCTGAGGATTATTGGTTCCGTTTTCTTCAATTTCTTTAAAACTCATTTTCTTTCTCTCTAAATGCCTAATAGCTGTATTAACTACGATACGGCGAACCCAACCTTCAAAGGAGCCCTCAAACTTGAACTGACCGATATATTGGAATACCTTGATAAATGCATCTTGCAGCATATCTTCTGCTTCCATCGTATCTTGTGCATAACGCAAACATACCCCCATCATTTTGCCTGCATGTTTATCAAAAAGCATACGCTGGCATTGGGGGTCTTGCCGAATACAACCTTTAATTATCTCGTGTTCCGTCACGAATAAATTGTTTATCGTTTGTTAAAATATAGATGCCATCGTATCTCAAATTGCTGCCTCAGCCATCTAATAAA